>JBCCRB010000159.1:0-6393 GCA_039208465.1 Pseudomonadota bacterium | reverse complement strand
GCGCCAGTGTGCTTTCCCACCCCTGTCCAGGGTAAAAGGCGGGATGCGGCGTGGCGCGCTACCAACCGCCTAGTGGGTGGCGGCTTAGAATTGTGCATGAAGCACCCCATAGCAAAAACCTTACTCATAGTCTATGGTGTGTTTTGGGGTTTCTAGGCCGTTTGGGCTATGACCCTGGAACAGCAGTTCGGAATAAACGTGCGCCATTGGCGCAAAGTGCGGGAGATGAGCCAGGAAGAACTGGCCGCGCGCGCCGGCCTGCACCCAACTTACGTCAGCGGTATTGAAACCGGCGCCCGCAACCCAACCCTGCGGGTTGTGGGGCGTATTGCTGTGGCGCTTGAGGTTGAGGCGGCGGCGTTGTTGAAGGGGTAGGGCGCCAAAACCCCCTGCCGTCATCCTCGGGCTTGACCCGAGGACCCATTCCGTGAAGGTGCCTGTATGAGCGGCTATGTTTATATGATGGCCAGCAAGAAACGGGGCACAATCTATATTGGCGTGACAGCCGATCTTTCCGCTCGTGTGTACGATCACCAGCAACGGGAGAAAGGTTTCACTGCCAAATATGGCGTGGTGCGGCTTGTCTGGTACGATGAATATGATGATATCCGCGATGCCATTCAGCGCGAAAAATCACTCAAGCGCTGGTATCGACAGTGGAAAATTGAGCTCATCGAAAAAACCAATCCGGAAAGGCACGATCTTTATCGTGGTATGGGTTGGTAGATTTTTACAGTTTGCGGCTTCACGGAATGGGTTCTCGCCTCAAGGGCGAGGATGACGGAGGCTAACAGTACCTACCGTTCCTCACCCCGGCTTTTCTGTCCGACTAATCGTCATTTCATCCAGCGTGTTTTTGCGAAATCCACCCTTCTTCGGGCGGCGGCTCTCTTTCGTGTTCTCCACCCCGACATCGCGTGACAAGGCGTCGTCGGCGACTTCCAGTTCCACTTCCTTCAGCCGTTTGATTTCGTCGCGCAGGCGGGCGGCTTTTTCGAAATCCAGATCGGCGGCGGCATCGCGCATGTCTTTTTCCAGCGCCTTGAGGTGCGCTTCCAGATTGTTGCCGATGAGGGCGCCTTCGTCCTTGGCCAGCCCCTTGCCATCTTTCCCGCCCTTGATGTCGGCGCGCACATGGTCCTTCTCATACACGCTGTCGAGAATGTCGGCGATGTTGGCCTTGACCGATTGCGGCGTGATGCCGTTCGCCTCGTTCCATTCCAGCTGCTTGTCGCGGCGGCGGCTGGTCTCGTCCATGGCGCGCTGCATCGAGCCGGTCACCTGATCGGCATAGAGGATCACCTTGCCATCGACGTTACGCGCGGCGCGGCCGATGGTCTGGATCAGGGAAGTCTCGGAGCGCAAGAAACCCTCCTTGTCGGCATCGAGGATCGCGACGAAACCGCATTCGGGAATGTCGAGCCCCTCACGCAGCAAGTTGATGCCGACGAGGCAATCGAACGCGCCGAGGCGCAGATCGCGGATTATCTCGATGCGCTCCAGCGTGTCGATGTCGGAGTGCATGTAGCGCACGCGCACACCCTGTTCGTGCAGATATTCGGTCAGATCCTCGGCCATGCGTTTGGTCAGCACGGTGCACAAAGTGCGGTAGCCGGCGGCGGCGGTTTCGCGGATTTCACCGAGCACATCGTCCACCTGATCTTTGGCCGGGCGGACCTCGACCGGCGGGTCGATCAGCCCGGTCGGGCGGATCACCTGCTCGGCAAACACGCCGCCCGACTGCTCCAACTCCCATGCTCCTGGCGTCGCTGAGACCGCCACAGTTTGCGGGCGCATCGCGTCCCATTCCTCAAAGCGCAACGGACTATTGTCCATGCAGGACGGCAGGCGGAAACCATATTCGGCGAGCGTTGCCTTGCGGCGGAAGTCACCGCGATACATGGCGCCGATCTGCGGCACGGTGACGTGGCTTTCATCGATGAAAACGATCGCATTGTCGGGAATATATTCGAACAGGGTCGGCGGCGGTTCGCCGGGATTGCGGCCGGTCAGATAGCGCGAATAGTTCTCGATGCCCTGGCACGAACCGGTCGCCTCCAGCATCTCCAGATCGTACCTCGTGCGTTGGTCGAGCCTTTGCGCCTCCAGTAAACGTCCAGCGTTTTCAAGCTCTTGCAGGCGATGTTTTAATTCATCTTTGATGCTCTTAATAGCTTGATTCAACGTCGGGCGCGGCGTCACATAGTGCGAATTGGCGTAGATTTTGACGCTTTTCAGATCGCCGGTCTTCTTGCCGGTCAGCGGATCGAACTCCATGATCGCCTCGATCTCATCGCCAAACAGCGAGATGCGCCAGGCCCGGTCTTCCAGGTGCGCGGGGAAGATGTCGATCGTGTCGCCTTTGACGCGGAAGGAGCCGCGCACGAAATTGATGTCGGCGCGTTTATATTGCTGGGCCACCAGATCGGCGAGCAATTCGCGCTGGTCGATGCGGTCGCCGATCTGCATCTGGAACGTCATCGCGGTGTAGGTTTCCACCGAGCCGATACCATAGATGCAGGACACCGAGGCGACGATGATCACATCGTCGCGCTCCAAAAGCGCGCGCGTTGCCGAGTGGCGCATGCGGTCGATCTGCTCGTTGATGGAGCTCTCTTTTTCGATGTAGGTGTCGGTGCGCGGCACATAGGCTTCGGGCTGGTAGTAGTCGTAATAGGAAACGAAATATTCCACCGCAGTGTTGGGGAAGACATTTTTGAACTCGCCATAGAGCTGCGCGGCGAGCGTCTTGTTGGGCGCCAGGATGACGGCCGGGCGCTGCGTCTCCTCGATCACTTTCGCCATGGTGAAGGTTTTGCCGGAACCAGTCACGCCGAGGAGGGTTTGGGTTCTTTCCCCCTCACCGGTTTCGCTTCGCTCAACCACCTCTCCTCCGAGGGGAGAGAGGAGGTGCCCTTCCTTCTCCCCTTGTGGGAGAAGGTGGCCGAGCTTAGCGAGGTCGGATGAGGGGGTGCTTCCTGATGGGGCCAAGTCTTGCGCTTCGCCGCGGTGCGGCTCAACGTGCGCTTGGCCCTGCAGCCCCTCCACCAAATCCTTGATCGCGGTGGGCTGGTCGCCGGACGGTTTGTACTCCGTGACCATGTCGATCTGGATGCCACCCTCGGATTTCTCCGGCCGGGCCGGGCGGTGCGGCGTCCACATCTGCCCGTCCTTGAACAGCGGATTGCCGCTGTCGATGAGCGCCTTGAGCGCTTCGACTGTTGCCGTCACGCCGGTGGTGGAGGCGAGCTGCTCGGCTTCTTCCAGCCCGACATCAAGGCCGGCGACCGGGTTCAGGCCCGCCGCCGCGCGTTCCTTCGGATCGTTGGTGCCGCCGATGGAGACACCGCCGCCGGTGCGCTTATCGCCGACTTCATATTGTTTATCGCGGGTTGAAGACCCGCTCCCTCGCGAAGGCTCGGACGGGCGGTCGCCCTTACGGCCCTGCGGGCCGGATGTACCTCTGGCTTTTTTGCCCTTGGGCGACAGCTTCGCCTTGCGACCTTCTTCGACATTCGCGGCTACGGAGCCGTCGCCACCGGCGCGCTCGCGTTCGGCTGCTGAGGATTTGCCCGTGCGGGTGATGCTGTCGGGCGTTCCGGCTGCGCGGCGGCGATGTTTGCCCGCCTTGGAGCGGATCTCGCGCATTTCCGCATCGCGTTGTTCGCGTGCGGCATCAGCCTCTAATTGCTTGACCCAATCATCGAGCGAACCGCCCTGAACGGGCGCGCCTTCGAGCGGTTTTTGTGGGGCCTCTTCAAAAGCAGTCTTGTTGGCTGAAACCTTGCGCTTCGCTTCGCTCAACGTGCGGTCTTCAGCGTCGTCCATAGCAGACGGTTTGCCAGTCTTTTTGGGTCTCTGTGCCATGGCGCCAATATGGACATCAAAGCCGGATTCGGAAAGGGGTGCGACGCCGGGGCTCCTGACAAGGGTGTGTCAGGAGTGTCCTATTGAAGCAAATCCCGACGCGCGTCGGTCAGCACGTTCAGCGCCTCATCGGCTTCGGGGCTTGTGCCCAGCATATTGATCGTCTCGAACGGGTCGATACGCAGGTTGAACAGCAGCGGCGCGCCATCTTCCGGCTGGATCAGCTTCCATGTGTCGTCGCGGATCGCCCAGCCATATTGGGTGCGGCGTCTGCCTTCTGCCTGCGAGAAATGCTCGACATAGGCAAATTCACGGCTGCTTTGGCCGCCCCTTATGGCGATCGACAGATCGCGCGCATCGTTTTGCGGTGCGCGGATGCCGGCAAAGGCAGCGATGGTGGCAAAGAGGTCGGTTGATTGCGCCAGCGCGTCGCTGCGGCCCACCGGAACCGTCGGACCGCTGACAATCAAGGGCGTGTTGATGCCGCCCTGCCACAGACTCGCCTTGGTGGATCGATGACGATAAGGGTCCTGCGCGACCGCAAAAGGCGTGCCATTGTCGCCGATGAACAGGATGATCGTGTTCGACAAACTGTCGGGCGACAGGCTGTCGAGCAGACGGCCCAATTCTGTGTCCAGCGCTTCCAAGGCTGCTTCATAATATTGCCGGGCGCCAGGGCCGCGGGCGATTTCACCGCCTGCAAGGCCCGCTACACTGTGCAGGTCTGGCGGTGGCTGATGAAACGGGGTGTGCGGCGCGTTATAGGCCAGCCACAGGAACCAGGGACGTTGTTGGGCGCCGACCCAGTCGATGGCCCGATCTGTCAGTTCCGTCGTGGCGTAATTGGCAATTTGCACGCGGTTGCCGTTCTCGACGGCGGTCCAACTGAAATAATCGCGCGTTGATCCGGCATAGAGCCCGAAATAATGGCCGACGCCGAGGCGTTGCGGGTGATCGGAAACCTGACGGGGCGCATCCAGATGCCATTTGCCAATCAGGGCAGTCGCGTAATTGGGGGCCAGCAGATCAAAGATCGTTGTGTGGGTGTCGGCAAGCGCAACCGGGTTTTGCGGTGTGATCGCGCTGCCGATCCCGGTGCGGCTTGGATACAGGCCTGTCATAATCGTGGCGCGGGTTGGCGAACAGCTCGGTGGGGTCCAGAAATTGTCAAACACCATGCCGTTTGCGCACAGTTTCTGCAGCGTCGGCATGGTGGGCACAGCGGTGGAAACGCCATGGCAGGGCGAACTGTCCAGGCCCATATCATCGGCGATCACGAGTAATATGTTGGGCGTTGCAAGAGCCGCGCCGACCCAGAAAAACCCGATAAGGATAGCCAGCAAAAAGCGCATCAGGACCTCCGTGCAGGCGGCGATCCTGATGGCTTGTTGCGGCAATGAAAAGTCCGTTCGCGGCGCGGGCCGCTCCGGTCCCCGTGTTTATTTGCGCGCGACGATGAAAGCGCGGCCGTTCTCGCCGCCCTTGTCGTGATATTCCACTGCGTCGATGGTGAAGCCGGCACGGGCGAGCGCTTGCTGCCATTCGTCCTTGGTGAATTTGTGCAGCGTGGTGATGCCGTAGATGCGCTGCATAACCGGCAGTACCACCCATTTTATGAACGGGTTCATGTCGCCGAGCGCTGGCGTCTTGGTGATGAACACACCGCCGGGCTTGAGGATGCGGTGCGCTTCGCGAAGCGCCGCGTCCACGTCCTCGACCAGATGGTAGAGATTATGCGCCATGGCCACGTCAAAGCTCGCATTGGCAAAGGGCAGATCATCGGCCACTGCGGCGATGAAGTCCGCGTTTAGTGGGCCGCTTTCGGCGGTTTTTTCGCGCGCGATGGCAACCATTTCAGAAGAAATGTCGGTGCCGGTGATGTGCTTGACGAAGGGCGCGTGAAGCAGCGCTGTTGTGCCGGTGCCGCCGCCGATCTCAACGACATCGCTGTCCTTGGCGAAATAGTCACGTGTGCGGGCCAGCGATTTGTCATAGCTGGCCTGGTCGCTGATTTTCCCCTTGGCATATTTGCGGGCGGTGCGGTCCCAGAAGCGGCGGGAGTCTTCAGCCTTGTCTTGTTCGGGTTTCATGTCGGCGAGGGTGAGGGCTTGTGCAGTCATGGTCAATCTCCTTTACGGCGGTTTTATCATGCGCGTTTTCAATAGAAATTGCGATAATCTGTAGTTTTGATATACGTATTTGCATGAATGGGATGGATTGGAACCAATTGCGCGGGTTTCTGAAAACGGCGGAAACCGGTTCACTGTCGGCGGCGGCGCGGGATTTGGGGCTGACGCAGCCGACCTTGTCACGGCAAGTCAAAGCGCTGGAGCAGGCGCTCGGCGTGACGCTGTTTGAGCGGATGGGCAAGAATTTGGTGCTGACCGAAACGGGTCGTGAACTGGCGGCGCGGGCTGACCAGATGAGCCGAACGGCCGATGATTTGGCGCTGATGGCATCGGGGCGCTCGGAGGCACCGGAAGGGCTGGTGTCGATTTCGGCCAGCGATGGGATGGCGGCCTTCAT
>JBCCRB010000158.1:0-6440 GCA_039208465.1 Pseudomonadota bacterium | reverse complement strand
GGTCACTTTCCGCGGTCAGAACTTCGCCAATCCTGCCGGTCTGGTCAGCTTTATTGGCGAACAAGGCAATCTGGCGAAGATCCGGCCCGATCAGTCGATCGTCTTTATCCGCGATTGGCGCGATGAGGAAAAGCGCCTAACCGGTGCAGCCGTTTTGATGACCAAACTTGCGAATTTGTCGGAACAGGCAAGCCAGAAAGCGGCATAAAAAAACCCGGCGCGTGGCCGGGTTCTTTACGCTGATCAGCGTTTGATCAGTTGGCCTGTTTGGCCTTTTCCTGTTCTTCACGCAGCCGCTGCTGGAATTCTTCGCGGCGCTTTTCAATTTCCGCCTGCAATTGCTGCTGACGTGATTGCAGCTCTGATTGCTGCAGTGGTTCACCGTCAAATGCCGCCGTAAAGCCGCTCAACGTCACGTCAATCGGATTGGGCTGCTGCTGGAAATTGACCGATGTCAGGCGCAAAGAGCCGCCACGCTTGAGGGCGGCAATCAGTTCGTCAGTCAAAGGCGCTTCGGCGATACAACGGTCGGGCAGGCAAATCGCATAATTGATTCGCGTTGCCTCGCCACCGTCGATTTGCATCGCGATACCGGCTGGGATTACCCGACCGGTTGGCACGGCAATTTGAAACAGCGAACGGTTATTCTTGCCCGTAATCTGGATCAGATTGACAGCGGTCAGCAATTGCCCGGTTTGCGCTGTGCGGATGTTTTGGACATTACAAATGTCATTATCAGCCTGTTTGGAACAGACTTTAAACCACTCACCGCGCGGCAAATTCTCGGCTTGCTGTGCATTGACAGCGCCGGTCATAGCTACAAGCAGGCCTGCTGCGAGCGTGGTGGCTTTGGAAAGCAGATTTTGCATAGATATGCGGTTCCTTGTCACGATCATTGTCGAACGATGGCGGTGCAGGACAAATACGGCTGCAACGTGGCGTTCGCGTGGCGCGTATAGACTGTCCGAAACTGTTTGTCAGCCTTGCTCATTGTCGCAATTCGTACGATTTTCAAAACAATGCGGCCATCGATCCTTGATACGCTATTTGCTCCGGTTACCCGGTTGGAGGGTGTTGGTCCCAAAACCGGCCTTGCGATGGCCAATTTATTGCCGACGCCCGCGGGCCAGGACGAGCCGCGCGTCGCGTCGCTTTTGTTTCATCTGCCACACGCGATCATCGACCGGACAAAGCGGCCCACCATCATGGCGGCAGTACCCGGTGACATTGTCACACTTGGGCTGCGTGTGGATCGCCATCAGCCGACACCAAAGCATGTGCCGCGTGCGCCCTATCGGGTTTTTTGTCACGATGAGTCGGGCGAGATCGCACTAACATTTTTCAGGGCACACGGGAACTGGTTGGAGCGGGCCCTGCCCGTCGGCGACGATGTGATCGTTTCCGGCCGGGTTGAGTGGTTCAACGGCCGCGCATCGATGGTTCATCCCGACCATATCGTGCTGGCATCGGAGGCCCATACGCTGCCGCTTTTGGAGCCGGTCTATCCCTTGACCGCCGGTGTTTCCGGCAAGGTGCTCATGCGGGCCATCCATCAAGCTGTTACGCACATCCCCGACTTGCCTGAATGGATCGAAAAAAGCCTGGTTGCCCGCGAACAGTTTCCGACTTTTGGTAACAGTGTCCGCGCTGTTCATCAGCCAGATGACCCGGCCCTCATCGAGCCAACCAGCTTGCCAAGGCGGCGGCTTGCCTATGATGAGTTGCTGGCCAACCAGTTGGCGCTGGCGCTGATGCGCGCACGGATCAAGAAGTCAGCCGGGCGTAGGCTTATCGGCACGGGCGAAATGGCCGTGAAGATACGGCAATCCTTTGGCCACGGGTTGACCGGTGCGCAAGAGCGGACGCTGCAGGAAATCTCTGATGACATGGGCTCGCAAGATCGCATGCTGCGGCTTGTTCAAGGCGATGTCGGTTCAGGTAAGACAATCGTTGCTTTGCTTGCCTTGATCATCGCTGTCGAGGCGGGCACGCAAGGCGCACTCATGGCACCGACGGAAGTGCTCGCCCGGCAGCATTATGCCACCTTGCTCCCATTGGCCGAGGCAGCCGGGATCAGCCTCGAGGTGATGACCGGCAAAGATAGTGCCGGTGACAAGCGCACCAAGCGTGCCCGTTTGGCAGCCGGTGAGATTGATATCATGATCGGCACGCATGCGCTTTTCCAGGAAGGCGTTGAATTTCGCGATCTGGGGTTGGCTGTCATTGATGAGCAACACCGGTTTGGCGTGCATCAACGTTTGCTGTTGGCCGCCAAGGGGCAAGCGCCTGATATGCTCGTCATGACGGCAACACCGATCCCGCGCACCCTTGTGCTGACGCTTTATGGCGACATGGATTCCTCCCGTCTTGACGAAAAACCGGCCGGCCGCCTGCCGATCAAGACGGTCAGCCTTGCTGCAACTAAGCTCGATAACCTCGTTCGCCATGTCCGTGATGCAGTAGCGCGGGGTGACAAGATTTACTGGATTTGCCCGCTGGTGGAGGAAAGCGACGAGGTCAAAGCGACATCGGTGGAAACGCGATTTGAGGCGCTGGCGAAAATCATGGGTTCACAGGTTGGGCTGATCCATGGCCGCATGCGATCCGATGAAAAAGATGCGGCGATGGCGGCGTTTAAAAATGGCGAGACGCGCGTGCTGGTTGCAACCACCGTCATCGAGGTTGGCATCGACGTGCCCGATGCGACGATCATGATCATCGAAAACGCCGAGCGGTTTGGCCTCGCGCAGCTTCATCAATTGCGCGGCCGTGTCGGGCGATCGGACAAGCCATCATCCTGCACGCTGGTCTTTTCCGAACCTTTAAGCGAGACGGGCCGCGCGCGGCTCGACATCATGCGGCGCACCGAGGATGGCTTTGTTCTGGCTGAACAGGATCTTAAGCTACGAGGTCAAGGTGAGATTCTGGGTACACGGCAATCGGGCAGCGTCGCCAGCCGCCTTGCCGATCTGTCGGTGCATGGCGATTTGCTTTCTATCGCCCGCGACGATGCACGCCTGATGCTGGCCAATGACCCCGGCCTTTCCGGCGAGCGGGGCAGTGCCTTGCGCGTGCTTCTCTACCTTTTTGAGCGCGATAGCGCTGTACGCCTGTTGCAAGCGGGCTGAACGCTAGCCTTGTGCAGCGTCTTTTTTGGCTTTCAAGGCGGCAATCCGCTCACGCAATCGCTTGGCCAGACCCGGCTTGTTGACCTGCTTTGCGCGGCTAATCGCAAGGGCATCGGAAGGAACGTCCTCGGTGATGACGCTGCCGGAACCGACATAGGCGTTGTCGCTCAGCGTGACGGGCGCAACGAGCGCGCTGTTGGAGCCTACAAAGACGTTTTCGCCAATGACTGTGCGGTGCTTGTTGGCGCCATCATAGTTGCACGTGATGGTCCCCGCACCGATGTTGGACGCACGCCCAATTTCGGCATCGCCAATATAGGTGAGGTGATTGACCTTGGCGCCCTGCCCGATTTCGGCATTCTTGATTTCACAGAAATTGCCGATTTTAGTGTTGCCGGCGAGCTGCGTGCCGGGCCGCAAACGTGCAAATGGGCCAATTTCTGCCCCTTCACCGATATGGGCGCCTTCCAAATGGCAATAGGCGCGAATTCTGGCACCGGTTTCAATTGTTACTCCGGGCCCGAACACGACATGCGGTTCGAGAGACACGTCAGTGGCGATGCTCGTGTCATGCTGGAAGAAAACGGTTTCCGGCGCGGCCATGGCGACACCTTCCAGCATGAAGTGTTTGCGGCGGCGCTCCTGCCAGATTGCTTCGGCCTGGCTGAGTTCAACACGATTGTTGACGCCCAGCACATGTTCTTCCGGCGCTTCTATGGCGGTGACCGACAGGCCGAGCCCGCGAGCGATCTCCACGGCGCCAGTCAGATAGAATTCGCCTTTCGCGTTGTCGTTGCCGATCTGGTCGAGGATGGTGCCGATCTTGCGGCCATCGAACGCCATCAGCCCCCCATTGCAGAAGTCGACACTTCGTTCTTCGTGCGTGGCATCCTTGTGTTCGCGGATGGCGATAAGGTTGCCATCGCTGTCTTGCAGCAAGCGGCCATAGCCGGTCGGATCGTCAGGACGGAAACCGACCACGCAGACCGCAGCGCCCGACGCAATTGTCGCGCGGGCCCGGTTGAGCGTATCGGGTTGCACCAGTGGCGTGTCGCCAAACAGCACCAGCACGTCATCATGGCCTTCATCGATAGCCGCGCGCGCGGCATTGACCGCGTCGGCGGTACCGCGCTGCTCGCTTTGCACGTGAAAGGACATATTCTGATCGGCGCCGGTAAAGCTCGCCTTGACCTGGTCAGCCCCATGACCCACGACAACCGCCAGATGGTTGGCGCCGGCCTCAACTGCGCATTTGGCAACGTGGCCAACCATGGGCATGCCTGCAATCGGGTGAAGCACCTTGGGCAAATCGGACTTCATGCGCGTGCCTTGCCCTGCGGCCAAAATGATCGTGAGACAGGTGCGTTCCATGGCGTGACTCGTTTTCTTTGCTTTGTGCCCTGCCCTAAACGCAAATTAAGGTGCAATCCAGCGCTTGCGATAAAGCGGAACCCGGATTATCGCCCGATCATGACCACAACGAGTGCACAAACACCGACGCAGATCGTCCCCTATCTGGTGATGCTGCTCACAGCGCTTTGCTTTTCCACCAACATCGTCTTTGGCCGATTTGTTGCGCCGGATACGCATCCGTTTGTTTTGGCTTTTGCCCGCTGGGCAAGCGTCACGCTCATTCTCGCGCCGCTGATCCTGTTCGGGGCAGTCGGTAGAACGGCGGCTCTGTTGCGCGAAAACTGGAAATTGCTGGTGGTTCTCGGTTTCCTGGGCATGCTGATCAGTGGCGGCGGCGTCTATTGGGGTCTGCAAATGACAACGGCCACCAACGCCACGCTGATTTATTCGGTCGCGCCCGTGATCATCTTGTTGCTGGAGCGCGCTTTTCGCGGTCGCCCCATAGCCTTGCGGGAAACGATTGGCTCGCTGGTCGCGTTTGTTGGTATTGCAACCATTGTGCTGCAGGGCACCCTATCAACGCTGTTTGCGCTGAACTTCAATCTTGGTGACCTGCTGATCGCCGCCGCTACGCTCTCCTGGGCCGGCTATTCGATCCTGTTGCGCTCGCCTTCGCTGAACGGTGCCAACGCGTTGAACCTTTTCTGCGTGATCGCAGGATTTGGTGCACTGGCCAATCTGCCTTTTGCCATCTGGCCGTTAAGCGCTGGCGAAGGCTTGCCCCCGACCCCTGCGGCCTGGCAGGCGCTTGGCGGGATCATTGTCATTTCTTCACTGATGGCTTTTACCGGCTACCAGTATGGTGTGCGTCATCTGGGTTCGTCGATTGCCGGGCTGTTCATGTTCCTGATGACACCGTTTGGCGTGATCTTGGCGGTCATCTTTCTGGGCGAACGGCTTGAAGCCTATCAGCTTATCGCGATTGCTGCGGTGCTGGCCGGTGTCGGCATGGCAACTTTCCCCGTCAGCCTGTTACGACGTTGACGCCTAGCCAAGCGTGCCGAGGACGGGAAAGCGTTCCAGCAAGAAGAAGGCCATGCGCTCCATGCCGCCGGTCAGGAACAGGATACCGGCCAACACCAGCAACGCGCCGATCACCTTCTCGACGGTGCCCAAATGCACGCGAAAACGATGCAAAAAATTCATGAAAGCGCCGGAAAACATTGCCGCGATCAAAAACGGAATGCCAAGGCCAGCGGAATAGACGGCTAACAGCGCCGCCCCTTCGCCAACACTGTCGCGCGCGCCGGCCAAGGTCAGGATCGGACCCAGAACCGGACCGATGCAGGGTGTCCAACCGAACGCAAACGCCAATCCCATCACATAGGCTGCGACCGGATTGGCCGGCCTGCCCTGTGCCTGAAACCGTGCTTCACGAGAGAACATGGAGATGCGCAGAAGGCCCAGGAAATTGAGCCCCATCAAAATGATAACCACACCGGCGGCCATGGCCAATTCCGTTTGCCAGGCGCGCAGGAAGCCACCAATGGTGCTTGCGCCTGCGCCCAATGCGACAAAGACAGTGGTAAATCCGGCGACAAATGCGACGGCTGCCATCATCAACGGCAGGCGGACGGCCTGCCCTGCCGAAACGACAGTGCCATCGGCATTGACGTGCGAGCTGTCATCATGCCCCCGGAAATCGTCCATTGAGACGCCGGCCATGTAGCAAAGATAGGGCGGGACGAGCGGCAAGACGCACGGGCTTAAGAACGAGATCGCGCCCGCTGCAAATGCACTTACAAATGAGACATCGATGGCCATAAGATGTCGGTCGTCCTATCCGGTCTGACTAAAACATGAAGGGCAAAAGTCACTTATACCCCCGGCGTTACCGCGCGCCGTGGCACTTTGTCGTGGGTTAGATGGGAGAGCCGCTCTACCAGGGGGGTGGGGTGT
>JBCCRB010000157.1:0-6466 GCA_039208465.1 Pseudomonadota bacterium | reverse complement strand
CGTCGCGCCCTGCGGCCGGTTGCGAGGCTTTCACATTCGGTCATTGGCATTTCCTTGTCGGTCGCGACAACCGAACCGGGTTTGCAGGTTTACACGGGCGATGCCATCGACGCCGGGTTGATCGGTTTGGATCAAATTACCTACGGCCCCCGATCCGGCCTTGCCTTGGAAACGCAGGTCTGGCCTGATGCGCCAAACCGGCCTGACTTCCCCTCCGCGTTTTTGGCGGCAGGGGACGTATTGCACCAAGAAACAGTGTACCAATTCAGGCTCAGATAGACGGAGGTTTGGCGTCATGCGTTTCCTGTTACGTCTTCTAACGCTTGTCGTTTTTCTTGGATTTGTGGCCTGGGGGTATGGTCGCTACGCCCTTTCAACCGAAACCCATCGCTACGCCGTGGTATCGGATGATCAGCGTGCGGTAGCACAGGCCTATCTTGATAAGGCGATCGAGCCCTTGGGCGCTGGGTGGCGGTGGGACGTTTTCAGTCCTGCGCCGGAGATCGATTTGCGGGTTGGGCGGTTCGAGCCGCCGCCAAGCGATCCCAAAGGCGTCATTGTCGTGGTGCCGGGATATACAGCGCCGCTAGAGATGCTGGCTGCATCGATCAACCGGTTTTATGCGGCGGGTTACATCGTGCACGGGTTTGAATATCGCGGGCAGGGGCTTTCATCGCGCCTGCTCACCAATCCGGAAAAAGGGCATGTTGAGGATTACAGCGTGCTTGCGGCCGATCTTGCCAGCTTTATTAGTCAAGTGCGTGAACCGGGCCTGCCCTTGCATGTTTATGCGATCTCACAAGGCGCGCATATCACGATGCGCATGGCCGGTGACGAATTGGCGGCTGCCAACAGCTATGCGCTGGTCGTTCCGATGGGAAAAATCCTAACCGGCGGGTTTCCCTATGAGATAGCCCGCACATTGGCGGCGGGGCTTTCATACGCCGGGCTTGGTGAGATGTTTGCACCGGGGCGCGGACCGTGGGATATTGACGACGTGCAGTTTGGCAGTGCGACCTCGTGCAATGCCAATCCCGAGCGCGCTCAGATTCGCGATGCTCTGTTTGTCTTGGATGAGCGTAAGCGCACGCAAGGGCCAACGGCGCGCTGGGTGCATGAGACGATGCAATCGACGGATCGCCTGTTCGAGCCGGGCTATCCGGAAAATATCAGTCAGCCTGTGATCATGTTTACGGCCGGGCAGGATACCATTGTCGATACTGATGCGGCGGTCAGATTGTGCGATAGGTTGGGCGATTGTACGCGCCAGCATTTTGCTGGTTCACGCCATTGCATCGGATTGGAGACCGATGCGGTTCGCGATGCAATCATCGATGGGTCGCTTGACCATTTTGGCGGCGGCTGAAGGCAGGGAGTTCGAGGATGTCTGAGATGAAAAGCACGAAACGTGACTGGATCGATCTTGCCGAAAAGGAGCTCAAAGGCCGTCCCTTGAGCGATATTGAAACGCTGACCGAAGACGGCATCACGATCAAGCCGCTTTATACGGTTGAAGATCTTGAGGGTATGGCGCATCTGGACAGTCTGCCCGGCATGGCGCCGTTTGTGCGCGGGCCGCGGGCGACGATGTATACCGGTCGACCGTGGACCATCCGGCAATATGCGGGTTTTTCAACGGCCGAAGAATCCAACGCGTTTTACCGCAAGGCGCTGGCAGCTGGGCAAAAGGGTCTGTCGGTCGCGTTCGATCTGGCGACGCACCGCGGCTATGATTCCGATCATGACCGGGTGGTGGGCGATGTCGGCAAGGCCGGTGTCGCCATCGACACTGTGGAGGACATGCGGATCCTGTTTGACGGTATTCCTTTACAGGACATGTCGGTGTCGATGACAATGAACGGCGCGGTGATCCCTGTGTTGGCCATGTTCATTGTTGCCGGTGAAGAGCAGGGCGTTGACCGGTCTCAGCTTTCCGGAACCATTCAGAATGACATCCTGAAAGAGTTCATGGTGCGCAACACCTATATCTACCCGCCCGAACCGTCGATGCGGATCATCGCCGATATCATCGAATATACCAGCCAGGAGATGCCGAAATTCAACTCGATCTCCATTTCCGGCTACCACATCCAGGAAGCCGGCTCGACGCTGGTGCAGGAGCTAGCCTTCACGCTTGCCGATGGGCGCGAATATGTTCGTGCGGCGCTGGCCAAGGGCATGGATGTTGATGCTTTTGCCGGGCGGTTATCGTTCTTCTTCTGCATTGGGATGAATTTTTTCGCCGAAGCGGCGAAATTGCGGGCAGCGCGGCTGCTTTGGTCGCGGATCATGGAGGAGTTTGAGCCGAAAAAGCCGCAATCCTCCATGTTGCGGACACATTGCCAGACATCGGGCGTGTCGCTGCAGGAGCAGGATCCCTACAATAATGTGGTTCGCACAGCCTATGAGGCGATGGCTGCCGTGCTCGGCGGCACGCAATCGCTGCACACCAATTCGTTTGATGAGGCGATGGCCCTGCCGACCGAGTTTTCCTCGCGCATTGCCCGCAATACGCAATTGATCCTGCAACATGAAACCGGCGTGACCGACACGGTCGATCCGCTGGCCGGTTCCTATTATGTGGAAACGCTGACGAAAGAGCTTGCGGACCGCGCTTGGGCCTTGCTGGAAGAAATTGAAGCGGCGGGTGGTATGACCAAGGCAGTTCAGGAAGGCTTGCCGAAGCGCCAGATCGAGGAAGCTGCTGCGCGCAAGCAAGCGGCCGTGGATCGTGGCGACAGCGTCATTGTCGGCGTCAACAAATATCGGCTGGCGGAAGAGGATGACATCGATATTCTGGATATCGACAATAGCGCGGTGCGCATGGCGCAGGTGGCGCGTTTGAAGTCAGTGCGCAAATCGCGTGATGACGCCGCGTGTCAGGCTGCGCTCGGCGTTCTAGCCGAGACGGCGAAGACCGGGCAGGGCAACCTCTTGGGCGCCGCTGTTGCGGCAGCGCGGGCGCGTGCGTCGGTCGGTGAAATATCCGATGCGATGGAAACTGCCTTTGGCCGCTACAAGGGCGATGTGGTGACGATCAGCGGCGTTTACGGCGCCGCCTATGCGGGCGATGCGCGGTTTGAGGCGCTCAAGAACCGGATCCAAAAAACGGGCGCCGCGCAGGGGCGTGCGCCATCGATTTTTGTCGCCAAGATGGGCCAGGACGGTCATGATCGCGGTGCCAAAGTGATCGCCACCGCCTTCCATGATCTCGGTTTCAAGGTTCATGTCGGCCCATTGTTCCAGACGCCGCAGGAGGCGGCGGATATGGCGGTCCAGAATGACGTCGACATTGTCGGTGTTTCATCGCACGCGGCGGGCCACAAGACACTCGCACCGATGCTGGTGAAAGAAATGGCGGCCCGCGATGCGGCCGATAAAATTGTCATTTGCGGCGGTGTTATCCCGCAGCAGGACTATGATTTCTTGAAGGAAAATGGCGTTGAAGCCGTGTTTGGCCCTGGCACGGATATTTTGAAGGCTGCCGAGAGCCTGCTCGACATTCTCGATGAGCGTGAACGGCGGCGTAACTTTCCCGGCGAAGCGGCGGAATAGGCCTCAGGCATATTCCTTTTGGCGACGCCGGATCGCGGTCTGCTGTTCGGAGATTTTCAGGACGTCGCGCAAGGTGGTCACGCCCTGAGCTCGCAACATCCGCAACAGGCCAATTAACACATCAGCCGTTGCCACAGCGTCACCGATGGCGGTGTGACGCGCCTCCGGCGGGATTATGACATCAAAACGCTTGGCCAAGGTGTCGAGGGTCAGGCTTTCTTCGCTGCCGAACAGATGCGCTGCCAGCAACACCGTGTCGAGGACAACATGGTCGAAGCTGACACCGGACTGGGGCTGCGCCTTTGACAGAAACGCCATGTCAAAAGCGGCGTTGTGCGCCACCAGAACCTGACCGCGGGCAAAATTATGAAATTTGCGGATCGCGCTGCCGACCGGCGGGGCATTGGCGACCATCTCATCGGTGATGTGGTGCACGGCTGTCGAAGCTGGCGGGATCGGGCGGCCCGGATTGATGAGTGTGTCGAAAACCTCGCCGCTCAAAACGCGCTCATTCACGACGCGCGCACCGGCAATTGAGCAAAGCGTATCTTTCGCCGGATCAAGGCCGGTCATTTCGCAATCAAATACAACGTAATGCACACGCTCCAGTTCGATATCGAGCACGTCGCGTTTGAACTGGCGTTTGAACAGGTCGAAATCATAGAACTCCGGCCGAGCATCCTTAACGTCAAGCTTGCGATTGTTGGTGCGCACGGCCTTTGTTGCTGTGTTGATCGGGAAGCTGATTTCAAGCCCGTTATCAATCATGTCGATATCCGCGCGATGACGTTCCAGGATTTCGTTGCCGGAAAGGAATGCGGTGCTCTCATCGGCATTATCCTGCAGCGCGTTGTCGAGCCATTGCTTGTCGAGCGTATCGGCGTTGCCGATCGCGCGGATAATTCGCGCGCGGCCTTCCGCCGTTACTGAAAGCTCGACGCTGGTCGCGCCAGCCTTGGCCATGTTGCGCACGAGCATCAAAAGCAGCGTGATTAGTGTTGCGCTGTCGCCATGGATCGGCTCGTCGTGATCGTCGAGTGTGACGTTCAGCGTTTCGCTCTGCGCGAGCGCCTTGACCACGTTCATCACCCTCAGGGCCGACAAATCGGTCATCGGCCATGCAGCAGCGATGATGTTCTTCGATGTTGTTTCAAGGTTTTGCACAGCGGCGGCCATCGCGGCGGCCATGGCCGGTTTTTCGGCAATTTCCAGCGCGGCCTTCAGATCGTTGGCGACATCGCGCAGCATGCGGTCACGGGCGAGCCCCTCAGCCAGTTCCGCCGTCACGTCTTCAAAGGTAACCACAAAACCGATGGCGGCGTTGCCGTTCGGGTTTAACCGCGGGCTGACCTGACCGCGCATGGTGCGGGCGCCGTCACGGGTAGAAAAGATGATCGGCATCGGATCAAGGGGATCGAGCGGCAGCGGTGAGGACGGGTCACTGGTGCGTTCAAAGGCTGCGATGGCATGCTCAAAGGGTGCCGGGTCGACGATGTTGAAGAAGTCGCGGCCCAGCCCAAGCGTGCCGATCACGATATCGTTTGAGGGCGCAGACGGGTCGCCGAACTCGTCGACGTGGAGGATTTCGGTCGCACGCCTGTTGTAGAGTGTGAGGCGCCCGGTCAGGGTGCAGATCACCAGGCCCTGGCGCAGGTCACGCAAGAGCGATTCAAGTTCTTCCTTTTGCTGCGCGGCATCAGCGGTGGCGTCTGCGATACGCGCATCGGTGCGCGCGCGTTCTTCAACCAAGGCGTCGGCAATTTCAGCGGCGGCCGGGGCCAGCATGCCCAGATAACGCCCGTCGCTCATCAGCTGCATTTCCTTGGCGTCGGCATGCACGATCGTGCGCATCTCCGCGGCAACGGACATGATCGGTTTGGCCAGATGTTCATCGAATTTAAGTGCGATCCAGGTGATCAGGCCGACCAGCGCAAAGCCAAACCCGCCAAGAATGGGGACGAGCTGATCAACGGCGCCTTGCTCCAAACGCATTGTGAGCCAGATGATCGCGCCAATTGTTCCAATTGCTGCAACAAGGCCCAGCAATACAAAGAACAGTGCAACGCGGAACCGCAAACTGCGGCTCTCCAAGCCAAGCATATGACTCCTCCCAGTCAAACGCCGCCAGTATGCGGAAAAGTTCCTGACTTTGTTTGATTTCCGTCAACAAAGTGGCGGTATTTTTTCCACAATCAAGGGCGTCTTTTGGCTAGCTCTCACGCCGAAGCGCACAACGCATCACGCACTGCACCGAAGTTCCCGTCGGTCCCGAAGCTTCGCGCATCCTGGCTGTCACGATCGACAACACCCTGGAAGACGGGCAGGCCGACAATGTCGTTTGTCGTGCAATTGACGACCAGACGAAATTCGCGCACGCCGGTGTAGCGCTGGATGCGAAACATGGGTGTTTCCCAAATCTCGCCATCGGTTGCCACTTGTGCCTTGTCGTCCGGATCAACGACCACGTAGGAATTGATCCGCGGCCAGATCAGTGTCCAGGGTTGGATGATGTTGGAGAATTGCCCTTGTTCGACGATGATCGATGAGGGTGGCAGGCCCGCGCTGTTGCGTTCAAACCAGGATTGTTCCAGCCAACCTGTAAAGCCCAACATGGCGACACCCGCCGCTACCGGTATCACGCCTTTTGGCGCGGGACGCCGGATGATGAAACGGAAAAACATGCTCACGATGCCGGCGACCGAGACGGCCACAACGATCGCACCCAATAATGTGGTCAGCATTTTTTATCCTCCCCAGACGGTCAAATGCGTCCGTAACCGACCGCTGATTGCAGTGTCTTGACGACCATAAAGGCATCTTTCAAGTGATTGCGTTCCAGCGCCGACAAAGTGTCGGGTACCATGAAATTATCGGGTTTTTCACCCTGTTTGATCTGGTTGGCCTGATGCTT
>JBCCRB010000156.1:0-6507 GCA_039208465.1 Pseudomonadota bacterium | reverse complement strand
TTGACGAGATTGCCGTGGAAGAGGCGATCCGTATGAAGGAAGCCGGTATGGTGACGGAGATCGTCGTCGTTTCCATCGGCCCGGCACAGGCGCAGGAAACATTGCGGACCGGCCTGGCCATGGGTGCCGACCGGGGCATTCTCGTTCAGCATGATGATTTGGTTGAGCCGCTCGCGGTCGCCAAGATCTTAATGGGTGTTGTCGAGGCCGAAGAGCCGGGCCTTGTCATTTTGGGCAAGCAGGCCATTGATGATGATGCCAACCAGACCGGCCAGATGTTGTCGGCGCTGCTTGGCTGGAGCCAGGGCACTTTTGCTTCCAAGATCGAGATTAATGGCGACAAGGCCAGCGTGACGCGGGAGATCGATGGCGGTTTGCAAACCATCGAAATCGCCATGCCGGCGATCGTCACAACCGATCTGCGGCTCAATGAACCGCGCTATGCGTCTTTGCCGAACATCATGAAGGCAAAGAAGAAGCCGATCGATGAGAAAACCGCCGCCGATTATGGCGTCGATGCGACCCCGCGCCTTGCGGTTTTGAAGACCGAGGAACCGGAAGGGCGCAAGGCCGGTATCAAGGTCGGGTCCGTTGATGAGCTTGTTTCAAAGCTTCGCGACGAAGCCGGTGTGATCTGAGGAAGGCGAGGAGAGATAAAATGGCTACTTTACTAATCGCTGAACATGACAATGCGACGCTTTCCGACCAGACCAACAAGGCGCTGACTGCGGCCAGGGAAATGGGCAGTGATGTGCATGTGCTGGTTGCCGGCAGCGGCGCCGGTGCGGTTGCCGAAGCGGCGGCCAAGCTCGATGGGGTCGCGAAAGTCATTCATGCCGATGATGCGTCGCTGGAACAGCAATTGGCCGAGCCGATGGCAGCGCTGATTGTCTCGATGGCTGACGGCTATGACGCGATCGTTGCGGCGGCGACCACCAATGGTAAGAACATCTTGCCGCGCGTTGCCGCAATGCTTGATGTCATGCAGGTATCGGAAGTGATGGAAGTGGTCGATGCGACCACGTTCAAGCGGCCGATCTATGCGGGCAATGCGATCCAAACGGTCAAATCCAACGACGCCAAGCGCGTGCTGACGGTTCGGACCGCCTCGTTTAATGCCACCGGTGAAGGGTCGGCTGCCGCTGGCATTGAGACGCATGGGGCGGTAACGGATCCGGGTCTTTCTTCTTATGTGTCGACGGAACTGTCCGGTGGTGACCGGCCGGAACTGACGTCTGCGAAGATCATCATCTCCGGCGGCCGGGCGCTTGGCTCGTCTGAGAAATTTGAAGAAGTGATTCTGCCGGTTGCCGACAAGCTTGGCGCGGCGGTTGGCGCCTCGCGCGCGGCCGTGGATGCGGGCTATGCGCCCAATGATTGGCAGGTCGGGCAGACGGGCAAGATTGTTGCGCCGGAACTTTACATCGCAGCCGGTATTTCCGGCGCCATCCAGCATCTGGCGGGCATGAAGGATTCCAAGATCATTGTCGCGATCAACAAGGATGAAGACGCGCCAATTTTCCAGGTCGCCGATTATGGCCTGGTCGCCGATCTGTTCGATGTGCTGCCGGAGCTTGAAAAGGCGCTGTAAGTCACGGCATGCGATCGCGTGGTAACCGCCCCTGTCTTTCAGGGGCGGGTAGCGCCTTCATGTACCTCAAGGGTTATAAACGATGTCGCCGTTTGTCGTGGTCGCGGCGACACTACAGTTGATCTCGCCGCTACGCACTTTCGCCAATGCAGCCGATCCGCGCCCTAGATAGATAGCGTTCGGGTACAGCGTCTTGACTGAATCCGGTCGGGATTGGTGAACTGCTGTAGCCCGTAGCTTGGCGCAGGAGGGGCTATCCGCACCTGAACCGGTCGATTGACATCCAGTCATCGCGAACGCGGCGATCGTAATGCCGATACCCACAATGTGCCGAGAACTGAAAATCATAATCACCCCACTTCAAAATAACCGCCTGAACAGATGGGATTTGGCCCGTTGAAATGACCATAGCGTTTTTCGGATTGGAAACAATCCGTCCAATGCGCTGATGGATCGAGCGTTACATGGCAGCGCAACGCATGCCCTTTAATAGGCATATATTTCCATCCGGTTTGCTGGTAGGTCGTGGTCCAGAATAGCTGTTGGAGGCACGCATGGCGGATAGCGCGTTGAACCCGACAAGCCGGACTTTTTGTCCGCGCGAGCGGCGGCGCTTTGTGCTGATCGCGGCGATCCTTGCCAGCGCGATGGCTTTCATTGACGGGTCAGTTGTTTCCATCGCGATGCCTTCGCTGATGGCGGATCTCAATGCCAGCATCACCGCCGGTGTGTGGATCAACAATGGTTATATGCTGCCGCTGTCGGCTTTAATCCTGGTCGGCGGGGCGTTGGGCGATGTTTATGGGCACCGGCGCAGCTTCATCGCGGGGATTTTCATCTTCGTCATTGCCTCTGCCTTTTGTGTTGTTGCGCCGAACGCTGACCTTTTAATCGCAGCGCGCGTCATTCAGGGGATCGGCGCGGCGATCATGGTGCCGGGCAGCCTTGCGATCCTTGCCAAGGCGTATCCAAAAGAGGAGCGCGGCGCGGCGATCGGCCAATGGGCGGCCGCTTCTGCGGTGACAACGGCGCTCGGGCCGTTGCTTGGCGGTTTCATGCTGCAGATCCTGGGTGACAGTGCCTGGCGGTTGATCTTTGCGATCAATGTGCCGATCGGGGCGCTGGCGCTGTTTCTCCTATGGCGCATGGTGCCACCCGATGAAGCCGAGGGCGGGCGCACGCCGGACTGGCTGGGTGCCGGTTTGATCTCGATTTCCCTTTTGCTGCTCGCTTATGGGCTGGCGGCGCCGGAGGGCGGCGAACACTCAGCGCCAAGCGCCACACAGATCATGCTCTATGCAGGGGCGGCGTTGGTGATGTTTGTCCTGTTCCTGGCGTGGGAGCGGCGGACGGCGGCGCCGATGGTGCCTTTGAACTTGTTTGCATCCTCGACTTTTTCAGGCGCGAACATCGTGACGTTCAGTCTCTATTTTGGCCTGTCGGCTGTCTTGTTCTTTCTGCCGATCACGATGATCGATGCCTGGGACATTCCGCAAGGCCAGGTGGCCCTGGCGTTTTTGCCGATTTCAGTCGCCATCGGCCTGTTGTCGAGCCGGGCCGGTAAATTGGCGGATCGAGTTGGCCCTGGCGTTCTTATTGCGGGGGGCTCGGCGGTGGTGGCGGTCTCTTATGCCGGATTGGGCCTGACCGCCGGCCTTCAATCCTATTGGTTGTCGGTGATCCCGTTCATGGTGCTCAGCGCGGTGGGTATGGCGCTTTTCGTTTCGCCCTTGTCTACGGCGGTCATGACGTCGGTCGATGATTCCAATACCGGTTCCGCCTCGGGCATCAACAATGCTGTGTCGCGCGTGGCCGGTCTGTTTGCTGTTGCGCTGATGGGGCTGTTGGCGGCGGTCATCTATAATAATGCACCGGGGGTTGCGCCGGGCAATTATGGCTTGGGCGGCTCGGCGAATGATCCGGCGGCGCATGCGGCGGCGATGACCAGCGCTTATCGCGCGGTGACGCTGGTGGCTGCTTTCCTGTCGGCGGTTTCGGCGGTGGTCGCTTGGGTGAGCGTGCGCAAGCCGGCTGACGGGTGAGGGCGCCGCGAGGCCTTAAAGGGCGGCGAGCGTCTCGTTGGCGTTTTCGCCTGTTAGCAGCGAATTAATGCGGTCGCGTTCGATCTTGAAGGCCGTTAGCTGGTCACCGGTAAGGGTATTGCCCTCGGGCAAACGGACACGGAGCGGATCGACCCGCTTGCCATTGATGCTTAACTCGTAGTGAAGGTGTGGACCGGTCGATTGCCCGGTGTTGCCAACCCTTGCGATCACCTGGCCCTGCTTGACTTTTGTCCCCGGCTGAATGCCCTGACCATATCTTGAAAGGTGGCCATAGAGTGTTTCATAGCCATTTGGGTGGCGAACGACCAGACGCCGCCCATAACCGCCGGCCCAGCCCATTTTTACGACCGTTCCGTTTCCAGGGGCAATGATAGGTGTTCCTGTTGGTGCTGCCCAATCGACACCCCAATGCATTTTTCTGTATCGGTGTATCGGGTGGATGCGCATGCCAAATCCCGATGTGAACCGTCCGTTTGGAACAGGATTGCGAAGCAGAAATGGTCGCGCACTGCGGCCTTCCTCGTCGTAATAGCCAACCGAACCGTCCGGTTTCCTGAATTTATAGAAGCGGCTGCTCTGGCCATTGAATGTTGCACTGACAAACAGAAGGTCTCTCTCGAAATCGTCCGTTTGCTCGCCGTCTTCAGGAAGAGAGTAGAACAGCTCCAGTCCGTCATCTGCCCGTACGCGGGAGCGGAAGTCCACGTCTGCCGCGACCATTTTGACAATACGATCAGCAATGGAGATTGGCAGATCGTGCGATGCAACAGCGCGATGGATCGCATCATAGACGGTTGGCAACGAAGCTGTGTTGATCGGGGGTAGCGCGTTCTCTTCACCCTGTTCAGCAAATGCGGCCATAATGCCACGGTCGACCGGCTCTGACGCGGGTACATATTGGCCCTGATCATTGAGCGCGATGGTCAACAGGTGCTCGGCGCCGCGGTACACCGAGGCGCGTTTCACCGACCAGGCTGGCTGCTGCTCGTCGCGCACAAGGCCGAGACGAACCGATTGGCCGCCCGACAATTCCTGACTGTTTAAAAGGGTCGCGATCGCTTGGCCCATAGTGTCGAGGCCATGATAATCGACCGTCGAAAAGGCTTCGGTGATCGCGATATCGGTGCGTGCTTCGACAAAATCTTCCTTATAAGCTAGTGCTTGCGTGCCCGCGGTCGGTTCGGCGACTGAGACGTTTTGCGGAATAATTCTGGCCGTTTGCGGTTCAACAATGGTCGATAGCGTTGGATCCTCAATTCCGAAACGAAACGGATCGACATAATGAACAGAAGCGACTTTAGTTTCGCCGCCGGCTAAAAGCGCGGCATCGTTTCGGATCAGGGATTCAGCCTCGTCGGCCGAAATGCTGAACTCGAACACATCAACATCGCTGTTCAGCTCAAAATCGGAAACAGTGATCGACGCCTCGGTTTCCACGTTGGCGCCATAGATCAACGCGCCAGTGACGCCGCTATCGGGTACCGGGGGAACATTGCCCTCAGCGAAAATGGTCAGCGGATTAAAGGGCGGGTAAGAGGCGTTTTCGGCTTGAACACGTGCGAGCGCGATTTTCAAATGCTCGAACGGCTTGGTACGGATGACATCGGCCTCGCCAACACGCGTAACCGTAGAAACGCTCATGCGGCGCCTATTGGGGTCGCCAAGCGGCACTGCAGCGTTTTCAACGGAGATTAGTCGGTTGGTTTTGGCGGCGCTACCGTCAAAGGCATCGCTGGTGCCAGCAAAGTTCAAAAGGCCGACTTCCGGTGGCGTGGCGAGCAATTGCTTGCCATCGAGCGCGGTCAGCAGCGCCGTGCCCATCAAAGCGGTCGAAGCGACGCCGGTCAGGATTGTGCCGGACAACCACCGGATCGATACCTCACGGCGATCAGGTGTGCGCACCTGGCCTGTGACCAGGGGGGCCTCATCGGGATCGGTGATGTGGGTGGTTTTAGAACGGCGCGACACGTAGACCGTGGTCCTTTTTTGGTTGGGCGTTTCTTTATAGTTGTTATCCACTTCGCCATGATATGCAAATGCGGCTTTTTTGTCCGCGTTTGGTGCGAAAATCGCAGGCTTGTGATAAGGTGCAAAAAAAAGCAAAAAAAATGCAAATTCGTGATTGACAGTTTCGGGTGAGCGAAACTATATACCGCCCACCAACGAGGGCGGCACCGCCGCTGGCGGCAAATCGCTTCGCTCTGTTGGTCATCAAAAAGAGAGCCGCTTCAGCGACCCTCATACGGTTCAAAGCCACAAGCCAAGAACCGGGACATTGCTTGGCTTTGTCTGATCTTTGACAATTGAATATGGAAGAAAGAGAAACGTGGGCGGCAGTCTTCTGCAATGCCATGAGCTTCGGCTCTAAGGCGTAAAGAGACAACTGGTGTCGTACACGTTTCTGACAGAGACTTTTAAACTCGTCGCGAAAGCGACGGTGTACAAAATGTTCTCGTCAATTCAAAAGCGTGTAAGCGACGCCAGGCAAATTCTCATTCAACTTGAGAGTTTGATCCTGGCTCAGAACGAACGCTGGCGGCAGGCTTAACACATGCAAGTCGAACGCACCTTCGGGTGAGTGGCAGACGGGTGAGTAACGCGTGGGAACCTACCTTTCGGTACGGAATAGCCCCGGGAAACTGGGAGTAATACCGTATACGCCCCTTGGGGGAAAGATTTATCGCCGATTGATGGGCCCGCGTTGGATTAGCTAGTTGGTGGGGTAATGGCTCACCAAGGCGACGATCCATAGCTGGTCTAAGAGGATGATCAGCCACACTGGGACTGAGACACGGCCCAGACTCCTACGGGAGGCAGCAGTGGGGAATCTTGCACAATGGGCGAAAGCCTGAT
>JBCCRB010000155.1:0-6528 GCA_039208465.1 Pseudomonadota bacterium | reverse complement strand
GGTGTTTTCAAGCGCTCTGTCATTTCAACTCCCAATCCCCTCACCTGATTGACAGCATCATGTGTCAATTAAATGTGACACTTTTGCCTGAATCCAACCAATCGTCAAGCTGGCTTGTGCCGTGCCGTGTTCTAGCGTCAAAATCAAGATAGGCAGCGCCCGGGATGGCTGTAATGGGACAAATCGTCAGGCACCTTTGCTATCAAGCAGCGCATCCTGGCGTGCGCGCAGGTCTGCAATCAGCGATCCGGCCATCGGCGCGCTGTTGTCGCGGGTCATCAGCTCGCCTTTTTTGATGTCTTTCAGCGCCGTACCATTTTCCAAAAGCCCGCAGGGCATTGCGTTCTTTTGCAGCGCTTCGGCGCGGGTCATTGTCCAGGACCGGTAGCAATATTGGCCAACCGCATCGAGTTTTTCGCCCTTGGCGATATCGCGCTTTGCCACCGCACACACCTCGGCGACCGGTTGGCGCAAGGGCACCATATCGGGGCGGCCGGTTGCCATGATCCGCGCGGCGGTCAGCGGCACTTCGAGCGAGGTCAGATGGTACGGCCTGTGGAAGGTGAAATATGGCCCATCGCCCATCTTCAGGTCGGCCATGCGCTCATGAATGCGCGGATGTTCGGCCTTGATGACCACAAAAACGCCGGGCGACACGCCCTTGCCAATTGAATAATCCACACAGCCTGGTTTGGACAGCACGCCGCCATCGGCTTCCGGGATCAGAACCGAAGCCAATTGGTCGACCGTTGCGCGGGGCCCATGCATGCCCGGCACATCGGGCACCAGGCCGGTTGCGTTGGCAATCGCGCACATCTCCACCATCGTCTTGGAACCGTCGACGAATTCGACCAGCATACGCACATTCATGTTCCGCCGATCGGCTTCCTCCTGATAATCGTCCGGTACGGCATCGAAGTTCAGCGGATTGTTCTTGCCCTTGCCGGCCGAGACCACCGAATGGCCCATCGCCGTCAGAAACTCGATGATCTCCATGCAGGATGAGGGTTCATCGCCTGCGCCAAGCGTATAAACAATGCCGGCCTTGTCGGCCTCGTGGCGCAGATAGGGGCCGATGCAGACATCGCATTCCACGTTCATCATGATCAGATGCTTGCCATGGCCGATCGTACGCATGCCGATGTCGGCGCCCGCTTCGGGCACGCCGGTTGCATCAATGACAAGGTCGACCAGCTCATGGCCAAGCGCGAGATTGAGATCGGTGGTGGCGGCTATCTTGCCGGCTTCGATGGCCGAAGAAATTGCATCATGGCCATTGGCTTCCACCACATGGCCGTCTTCGCCGTAGGCAAGGCGCGCACCGGCGGCAGCTTTGCCGGGCGAGCGTTCCATGACGGTGGCGATTTCAACGCCCTTCATCATGGCCACTTGCGTAAAAATGTCGGTGCCCATTTCGCCGGTGCCGACAAGCCCGATGCGGATCGGGCGGCCTTCTTCTTCGCGGCGGGCAAGATCAGCCGCCAAACCGCTCAAGGCCACATTCGGGGGATTAAAAGGAAAAGCCGGCATGGACGATCAATCAATTTGGTCGGTTCGCCCAGCGGTAGCGATTGCCGTGGGCCTCGGCAAGTCGGCCTGTGAACTAATCATGCCTGCCACGGCGCCGTAGCGCATTTGTTTCTCATTGCGGCGGGCTTTTTTCGATTTGGGCGAGCAAACTCATCACAGCTGCGCTTGGTTTTGACAAATCGTCGATGGTGACATCATCGAGCACGGCCAGAAACGCTTCACGGGCGTCTTCAAAGGCCAATTTCAGCTGGCATGAGGTTTCAAGCGGGCAATCTGGCGCTTCCACGTCAAAACAATCGGCAATTGCGAGGCTGTCTTCGGCGACGCGCACAACTTCGCCAACGGTGATCTCGCTGGCCGGGCGTGCCAGCCGGATGCCGCCGGCGCGGCCCCTTGTGGTTGTGACAATGCCGGCGCTGACAAGGCGGCTGAGCAGTTTGAAGATAAATGGCTGCGAAACATTATAGGCTTGCGCGACGTCGATCACGCGGCTGATGCGGTCGCCGCTGGCGGCGCAGAACATCAAAACGCGGAGGCTGTAATCGGTCTGGCGTGTCAGGCGCATGGCATCGATTCCTAAAGGTTCCAGCCCCAAGTCTAGAACAGGATGGTTTTGGTAATCAATCAAATGCGCGGTTCGGCCATCGGCGAGCCCCTTACGGTTGGCGCGATTTCACCCAAAACCGCCCTACCAGCACGATTGAGGCCAGCACCAAGCCGATGCCATAGCCGATCCAGATGCCGTTCGGGCCGATCTGTAGTGGCACGCCCAGCCCATAGGCCAAAGGCAAAGCCACGATCCAATAGCAAATCAGGGTTGCGATGACCGGCCAGCGGTTGTCGAGCATGCCGCGTAATGCGCCAAGCGCCGTCGCCTGGATCCCGTCGGCGATCTGCATGGCGGCGAAAATCAGAAACATGGTGGCCGCAAGGGCAATGACGGTCGGCTCGTCGGATAGCGCGGCCGCGATATCGTCACCGAAGATAAAGAGTAGTACCATCACCGCAGCCATCCACACGACAACGGTTGCCAGCGCAGCCAGTCCGATCGTGCGGAGCCGATGGCCATTTTGACCGCCGATCGCCTGACCGATACGGATCGCAACAGCTGCCGACATGCCAAGCGGCACCATATAAAGAACCGCGCTGACCGACCCGACGATCTGGTTCGCTGCCAGCGCCGAGGCACCAAAAAGGCCTAGCATCAGGCCCGCCACGGCAAAGGCGCCGCCCTCGCCTGCATAGCCGAGCGCAAGCGGCGATCCTTCCCGAAACTGGATGGTCATATCGGCGCGTTTGATCGGCGTCGTTGAGCGGTAAGCCGCCATGGCATTGGAGAACCGCCAATAGGCGACGGCCACCAGAAGCGAGACGGTCTGCGCCAACAGGCTCGCAAGGCCGGCGCCGAGCAGACCAAGGCCGTTCCAGGTGCCGATCCCGTGAATTAAAACCCAGTTGAACGGGATGTTGATGATGACCGCGACAAAGGAAAAGACCACGCCAAGCCACGCCCGGTCTGTCGCATCAAACAGGCCTTTGAGCGCGTAGAACATCGAAAAGGGAATCAGGACGAGGCTCATCGCCAGCCAATAGGGACGGATGATCGCCAGCACATCCTGCGGCTGCCCGAGGAAGGGCAAGAGCGGCAGCGCGGCCAGCATCAAAAGCGCCGCAACGAGGCCGCCGAGGAAAGAGACCACCATGCTCGCCTTGACCGTGACCGCGACAGCATCATCATTGTCGGCGCCGAACGCCTGCGCGATCAGGACGCCACAAACGGACACCAGACCGTACAGGGCGGAATAGAAAATCACGATGATGGACGCGGCGATGGACGCACCAGCTAACGCCTTTGTGCCGAGCGGCGCGATCATGATCGTATCCACAACACCGATCAGGACTGCGGCGGCCAAGGCAACGATGATGGGCGTTGCCAGCACAATCAATTGCCAGACCTCTGCCAGGAAGGCCGGTTGTGGTTTCGCCGCGCCGGGCTGCGTCAGGGTGGGCGTTACTTTGGGTGTTGATTTGGACATGGATCACCTGCTCATGACGGCATCTGGCCCATGCCGCCATGCAAGGTCTGATCGCCCCAGCCATGCGGGGGGTGCGCTGCACCAACACCGCAGATAGTCAGCTGGCTGGCGGTGTCAATGCGGGTCTGTCAGGAGTGTCGGTGCGTGGTTTGTGCAGGCTTCGATTTCTCCCGCAAGGCGTCTGGCGACGCGCGGCCTACCATAAATCGCGCATGGCACGCAGCGCATCGGCCCGCGAAATCTGGCCGACCAATTGGCCGGCGCGCAACACCGGATAGCGGCGGTAGTTCGAGTCCGTGAACTTCTTGGCCAGATCAAGCACGCTGGCATCGGCCTCAACCGTCTGGGGATCGCGCGCCATGTAATCAGCGACCGTGCCGGACCAGGACCGGTAATAGCTGGCTTCAATGGCGGCGCGCAGACAGTCCTTTTTCGACAGGACCCCGACCAGCCAGCCCTCTTCATCAACCACCGGCGCGCCTGAGATGCCATTGTTGAGCAGGGTATTCATGGCGTGGTTGATCTCTTCGCCCGGCGACAGGGTGACGAGCTTTCGGGCCATGTAATCGGCAACGCGCGGGATTTTATTCATGGCTCACCTATCCGGTTTGCACAGCCAGCGCATTTGGTTGCCTTCATGCACGCCAGACCGCCGCATGAGCCCTTGACCGGCGGGCGCCCGAACATCTGACCAAGCGCCAGGCCGCCAGCCAGCAGGAAAAATACCGCCATTGTGGCGCCTATGGAGATCAAAAGGCTCATGATCTGACCTCCTGGCGGGAAAATTGCCCGGTGCGCACCGCTTTTGCAGGCAAATCGACTTTTGCTGCCGTGACGATCAGCGCGTCAAGTTTGGTGCGCTGCGCCAGCGAAATCGCTGCGTCCGGCTGCAGGGCGCACAGGGTGGTCGACCAGGCGTCAGCGTTCATCGCCGCGTCTGCCAGCACACTGGCGCTTAAAACTTGCTGATTGGCCGGTTTTTCTTGGTCCGGCGCGATAATGTGCGTGACGGCGATCGATCCCGAAACGCCCTGATGGCGATGGCCCGATGTTGCCAGCGCGCGACCGCCAAGGGAAACGGCGCTGATAGCCTGGTCGATGCCCAATTGCGGGTTTTCGACGGCAACGCGCCAATCACGGCCCGACGGGTGCGTGCCGAGGGCAGCAAATTCGCCGCCGATTTCGATCAGCGCATCGCGCGCGCCCATTGCGTGAAGCTGGCTCCAGATCCGATCGATGGCAAAGCCCTTGGCAATGCCGCACAGATCGATGGTGGCCTTGCCGTCCAGTTTCGTCACGTTCGCGCCGCGCTGTTCGATCCCTTGCAGAAAGGGCACGTAATCGCCCTTTATGGGGCCAAAACCGAAACGTTGAACGATTGGTCCGACGCCGGGATCGAAAGCCCCATCGCTTTGCTGGGCAATCTGCCCTGCCGTTGCCAGTACAGTTTCCATGTCAGCGCTGACCCTATGATGGCGGCCCGCGCGCCCGTTATTGAGCGCGCTGATCTCGCTGTCCTTGCGGTAAGGTGACATCGACCGGTCAATTTGCGCGATGACATCCTTAATCATTGCGCGCGCCTGGGCGGCGTCGGCTTCACCGCCGAGCAGAACCCGCCAGTTGGTGCCAAAGGCACTGCCGCCAAGCTGCTGGACGGGGTTACCTGCGTGCACAAAGGCCGGCGCTGCAAGCAGTCCCGCCGTGCCGATCAGTCCGGCCTTTAGAAACTCCCGTCGTTTGAAGTTTTGTGAAAGCATGGCATCTACACTCCAAAATCGTCGCTAAAGATGCTGTCGGGCTCGACGCCCAGATCATCAAGCATGGTCATGACCGCCTTGATCATCAGCGGCGGGCCGCACAGATAATATTCGCACTCTTCGGGCGCTTTGTGGTTCGCCAGATAGTCGCGCAACACGATTTCATGCACAAAGCCGACCGGCCCTTCCCAGTCATCATCGTCGGCCGGCTGCGACAGCACGCTGACCCAGCGGAAATTGTCATTGTCGGCGGCAAGGCCGTCGAGTTCATCACCATAGATCAGTTCGCGCTTGTTGCGTGCACCATACCAGAAACTCATCGGCCGGTTTGATTTGTGGACCTGCAACTCTTCCAGAATGATGGCGCGCAGGGGCGCCATGCCGACGCCGCCGCCGATGAACACCATCTCGCGGTCCGTCTCCTGGGCGCGGAACGAGCCGAACGGGCCGGTCGCCATCACTTTGTCGCCCTCTTCCAGCGCAAACAGCCAGGAGGAGACAATGCCAGGCGGCACGCCGGGCTTGTGGGGTGGCGGCAGCGCCAGCCGGATGTTCAACACCAGATGGCCGGCCTCGGTATCTTCCGAGCGGTTGGAGATGGAGTAGGCGCGGCTGACCGGCTCGGCGCTGGAAACGGTCAAATGCCGCACCTGCGCCCAGGCATCTTCATGCTGTTTGGGGATATCGATGTCGCGGTAGTCGAGGTGGTAGGGCGGCGCTTCCAGTTGGATGTAATCGCCCGCGCGAACGTTTGGCGCCAAGTCTTTTGGGTAGGCCAGCTTCAACTCGCGGATAAAGGGGGTCAGCGATGTGTTGGCGATGACCGTGACCTTAACCGGCTCCACGCCGATCATCGTGTCCGGCACGGTGACCGAGACCGGACCACGCAGTGTCACCTGGCAGGCAAGCCGTTCGCCCTGGCTGAGCTGCGCTGCGGTCAGGCGTGCGGTTTCGGTCGACAAGGGACTGCCCGCCCCTTCAACTTGCACACGGCACAGGCCACAGGTGCCGGCACCGGCACAGGCAGAAGGGACGGCAATCCCGCCATCATTGAGCGCGGTGAGCAGCTTCATGTTTGTGACCGCTGGCACTTTCGTTGTCCCGTTGATCGTCACCTCGATCGGTTTCGACGGCAGCAGCATCTGGCGTGCGAAGGTGATCAGCGCGGTCAATGCCGATACGATCAGGGTGATGATGCTGACGCC
>JBCCRB010000154.1:0-6529 GCA_039208465.1 Pseudomonadota bacterium | reverse complement strand
CGGCATCGCCATTGGCTGGTTCATCGCCGCAGCCTTGCTTTTCACCGATGTTGGCGGCCTCGGCGGCCTTTATGCACGCTCTGACGTCAAACCACAGATTTTGGCGACTCTCGGCATGTCGTTTGGCACAACATTCGGTTTCGGCTACCTAGCAACCGCCGTCATGCTCTTGCCAACCGACAAGGACGAATTCGACAAGGTTTGAAGACGATTCGCGTATGTTAAAGCGCGTTGAGCAACCGCGGGGTCGGCCAACTGTCGGCGGGCAGCCCTAGGCGCAATTGCTCAGCCCGAACCGCTGCACGGGTCCCAGCACCCAAAATTCCGTCAATGTCACCCACATCATGACCAAGCGCCTGCAGCTTGCGTTGTAGCGCCTTCATCTGGTCGCCATTGAGCCCATCATGCCCGCTACCGGCGAGATAGCGTGGCGCGCCTGCCAGCCGGGTCCCGAAATAGGCAGCCGTGATGACGTAGGTCAGCGATTGGTTCCACTCCAACAGCACGTTGAAATTGGGGTAGGCGAGGAACGCCGGGCCTTTGCGGCCCATCGGCAAAAGAAGGCTCGCCCGTTGATCGGTCGGCAAGGCGCCATCGCGCGGTTCGATCCCGCGCGCGGCCCATTCGCTGACCGGCAATTCGCGGCCAAGCCCGATATCTTCCCAGGCTTTGTCGGTTGGTACCGTGACTTCCTGCAACCAGGGCTGGTTTGGCTGCCAGCCGAGCGAGGCCAGGAAATTGGCCGCCGTCATGATCGCATCTTCGGCCGACGTCTTCATCCGCACGCGCCCGTCGCCGTCGCCGTCGCGCCCCTTGGTCAGGTAATCTTCCGGCAGAACCTGAATTTGCCCGATCTCACCGGCCCATGCCCCGGTGATGTTGGCGGGTACGATCCCGTCATCAATCAACTGGCCAAGCGCCAGCAATTGCGGACGGAAGAGCTCGGGCCGCCGGCAATCATGGGCAAGCGTTGCCAGCGCGTTCAGCGTAACAAAATCGCCCTGCACAGCCCCAAAATCGGTCTCAAACGCCCAGAAGGAAGTGATGATCTCAGGCGCCACGCCATATTCGGCCCGCGCGCGCTCAAAGGTGGAGGCGTAGCGCTGCAGATTGCGCCGCCCATTATCCATCCGGTTTTGCGAGATCAGCCGCTGCGAAAAAGTCAGGAAATCGAGTGTGAAAACACCCTGTGACCGGTCGCGCCGAATGACGGTAGAATCGGTGCGGGCACTGGCCAGCGCATTCAGCCCGGTCTGGCCGATGCCCATCGCGCGCGCTTCTTCAACCATATCGGCCCGCCAGGACGCAAAATCACCGCCACAGGCGGCAGCCAATGCCGTGGAGGGAACCGCTGCCGTTAATCCAAGCGCCAGTGCGAATGATTTCAAATGCATGCGGTCCTCCCGAAACCTTATCTCTTGGCGGCTTTGAGCCAATCGCGCCAGGCGCGCTCGCTGCCGTTGAACACGTTGATGTCGATGTCACCCTCAGCCCCATGCAGGCGTCCGGTGCCGGTATATTGCCAGAACACCCAATCGCGGCCCGGATAGGTCACTTTCGGATGCGTTTTGGTGGACCGTAGCCAAAAGACTTCGTCATCCATATGGCCAACGAGGTTGTCGCGGTGAAAGTCCACAGTTGTGTAGATGATCGGCCGCTGGCCATAGTGCCGCTCAACCAGATCCAGCCATCGGGTCATCTTCGCGCGCACTTCCTGCGGTGCCGGCCGGCGCGTGCAGGTGGGTGATTTCGGGTTCCATTCCGCATCGAGGATTGGGGGTAGGGCACCGCGCGTGCGTGGCACATTGCGGATGAACCAGCGCGCCTGAATCTCGGCTTCGGTACAAAAATAGAGAAAATGATAGGCGCCGCGCTCAATTCCGGCGCGGCCGGCATCGTGCCAGTTTTTGGCAAACATCTCGTCGAGCAGATCGCCGCCTTCCGTCGCCTTGATAAAGGCAAAGCGGATGCCCTGCCGCTCCAGCGCACGCCAATTAAGGTCCTGCTGCCATTTGGCCACATCCACCCCGTGGATCGGGAAATTGAACGGCGCGCCGCCTTCCCATTCAAAGACGGGATCGCTGTCGCCATAGCGCGGGCGGGCTTTTTCCAAGGCAAAGGAGGCCGGTTGGGCGAGCGATTGCGTTGCGGCGGTTGTCAGCGTCTCGTCGATCGACGTGCAAGCGCTCAAAAAAGCGCAGGCAGCAGCTGCAATTACGCCCATTGCCTTGCTTGCAAGCCTCACTGCGAATCATCCCCGCCCAATTTTCATAATGCCAAGCATGAAGCATGCTGCGGCGATCCTTTGAAGACGCAATATGTCGCTTTGTTGACGTTAGGCAACGTTGACGTAAGCGCGAAACACGTTTCAACGTCGCGCCCGGAGGATTGGCGATGAAATGGGTAAAACGGCTGGGCGCTTTCGTGTTCGCGCTTTTTGTGGCGGCTTTTGGCTATTTGCTTATCGCTCCGCCGGACCTGTTGCGCGTTGGGTCGAATTACACCGCCAAGATGGTCTGTTCCAATGTGTTCACGGCCGGACGTGACGCCGATGAGGTGCTCGCGATCGATGTGCAAGCGCCTGGCCATCCCTTGTTGCGTCTGATGCGGGTCAATGTGGATCGATCGGCGCGCACTGTCGAAGCTGGCATTTTTGGTTTTATTGCGCCTGGCATGGCGGTTTTGCGCGGCCCCGGCCTTGGATGTTCGTCTTTGCCAACGCTCGATTATGCGGACATGGTTGCTGTTGCCTTGCCGGAAAAGCCGGCTCAAAACTTGGATGCCCCTTGGCCGGCTGGCAGCGCCGTCGACATCCCAGTAAATGAAACCGTCGAAGCGATCCTCGACGATGAAGCCCTGACCGGGCCAGGCATGCGCGCGGTGGTTGTCGTTAAGGACGGTCAGATCATTGGCGAACGCTATGGCGACGGCTTTTCGGCGCAAACGCCGCTTCTGGGTTGGTCGGTCACCAAAACCGTCACCGGCGCCTTGATCGGCCGCGCCATCCGCGAAGGCCATGTGACGCGCGATGCGCCCATCACAGCCTTCGATTGGACCGATGAAAGAGCGGGGATCGCACTGTCCGACCTGATGGGCATGGCCACCGATTTGACCTGGAATGAGGGCTACGGCTCTGTCTCTGATGTCACGCGCATGCTCTATCTTGAACCGGATATGGCGGGCTTCGTTGCAAGCCAACCGGTTGATGCGCAATCACCGGAAGGCATTGGCGACAGCTTCAACTATTCCTCTGGCACAACGGTGCTTTTGAGCAGCAGCTGGCAAAATGGGTTCGATGATCCGGCCGCGGCGGCCGCCTTTCCGTACGAAGCGTTGTTCGAACCGTTGGGCATGGCGAGCGCGGTCTTGGAGATGGACGCCGCGGGCACCTATGTCGGCTCCTCCTACATGTATGCAACGGCCCGCGATTGGGCCAAATTCGGTCAATTCATGCGCCAGCGTGGTGTCTGGAACGGGCGATCGCTGCTGCCGGTCGGCTATGTCGATTGGATGGTAACGCCGCATTCGGCTGCCGACGGCCAATATGGCCAGGGCCAGGTCTGGCTGCGCGCGGCCAATGCCTGGATGCCAGGTGCCAATCCCGCTTTGCCGGATGATGGCTTTTACATGAACGGCCATGACGGCCAATCAATCAGCGTCATTCCGTCGGAAGATCTAGTTGTGGTGCGCCTCGGCCTGACGCCCACGGATCAGATATACAAGGTCGCCAATCTGGTTTCGGCGATTATCAACGCGACCGCAGATTAGACGGTGGTTGGCAGTGCCAAGACCCGCTGCGCCAGCGCATCGGCCAGTTTCGGCACCGTGCTTTGCGTGTCCTTTTTTTGCGCATAGGTGCGAATGCCCATGATCTCCGACTGCAGCCACGCGCCAAGAAAGTGCGGATCGGCATAGTTCGGCAATTCACCTGCTTTTTTCGCCCGTACGAACTGCGCGGTGAACATGGCTTCGGTCGCATCCAGCAGGTCTGAAGCGACCGACTGAAGCGCCGGCTCAGTTGCATGCAGTTCGGTGACCGACTTCATCATCATGCACGATACCGAAGGCGCATCGCGGTCACACAGGGTCCGAAAGCTTGCGGCGTAAGAGGCAAGGCCTTGCAAGACTGAACTGCTTTTTTCGATGTGGCGCTCCAGTTCCGCTTGTCGGCTGTCGGCGTAATTTTTCAGCGCCGCCTCGAAGACGCCCGCCTTTGACCCGAACTGCGCATAAATGCTGCCTGGGCCCAGATCGAGCGTTTGCTCCAGATCTTTCAGCGAAGTCGCGTGATAGCCCTGCTTCCAGAACAAATTGGTCGCCTTTTGAAGCGTGTCGTCGCTGTCATGTTTTGCTTTGCGTGCCATGTCTCTCACTTTTGAGTGATCGCTCAAATTCATTCTTGAGTGATCACTAAAATAAGATATTTCCATTTTTGAGCAAGCGCTCAAATTGAGCCTAGCCCTTCAAATGCAGCCAAAGGACCAAACCATGACCGATTTCACAGCCCACACACTTCAAACCGCGCCCGAAGCAAGCCAGCCCTTGCTGGAAAAATCACAAAAAGCCTTTGGCCGCATTCCGGGCCTGCACGCGGTGATGGCTGAATCGCCGCAGCATTTGGAAGGCTACCAGGTGCTGCACCATCTGTTCACGCAGACCGCCTTTGATGCCACCGAACAGACGATCGTCTGGCAGACCATCAATGTCGAACATGAGTGCCATTATTGCGTGCCGGCCCACACCGCGATTGCCAAACGCACCAAGGTGGCCGATGACGTGATTGAAGCCCTGCGCAACGAAACCCCATTGCCGGATGCGAAGCATGAAGCCCTGCGCACCTTTACGCTGCAAGTGGTACGCCAGCGCGGCAATGTGACGGATGAGCAGGCGCAGACCTTCTTCGACGCCGGGTATGACCGCCGCGCCGTGCTGGACGTGGTTTTGGCCACGGCCCAGAAGGTCATGTCCAACTATGTCAACCACATCGCGCAAACACCGATCGACGAAGTGGTTAAACCCTTTGCCTGGGAAAAGGCCGGCAAACCCCAAGCCGCCTAATTTCAGGACAGAGGATTGGGAGGCGGGCGGTGTTAAAGCTGACCCGCCTATTTCGCCAATTCGCCAAGACATCTCTATTGCATTGCGACCCGCTGACGGTGAGTATAGTTGATAGTATCAACCAAAAAGCCGCATGGAGTGCTGCACGATGAAACTGTTTCTGACGATTGGGCTCGCTGGCGTGATGTTCGCCACACCTGTCCTGGCTGACAATGCCACTGAGGGGCTGCGGGTCGCCAAGATCACCTTCTCATCCATTGATGGTAACGGTGACGGTGTCGTTAATCAGGGCGACATGGATGAGTTCGGTGAATCGGTTTTCCTCGGCATGGACTATGATTCCAACGACCGCGTTTCGTTTGAAGAGTTCTCCGACTGGGACATCGGGTTTGAAGAGGCCGCCGAGTTGGAGGGGCGTCCCGACGCCATCATCACGGCGCGGCGCATCCTGTTCGGCATGTGGGATGGCAATGGCGATGGCGAGCTGACGAAGTCAGAACACCGGCGCGCCGGCATGTTGGATTTCAACCGCGCGGATGTCGACGATAATGGGATCCTCGATGAACGCGAATTCCTGTTGGGCTATAGCGTCAACATCGTCATGCGTGGTGCGATCCGTCCGGATGTTGATGTGAACGCTCAGTAGCGGCGACAAAAGAAATGGCCGGAAGGGGGACAACCTTCCGGCCTTTCGGCTGGTATCGCTAGGGGGGGACGGGGGTTTTATTTCCAGCCGAAAATGATGGTGGTGCTTGTCTCGCCGCCATTTTGCGCAACGTGACCGGTGGTGCCTTCACCCAATTGAATAAGGCCATGGTCATTATTGTCGCCGTTTTGGACGAGCGTACCGGTGTGGTTGTCACCATCCTGGAGGATCACGCCATTGTTGCCCGAACCGTTCTGACCAAGACCTGCGGCATTGTTGTTGCCGTTTTGGGAAACCGTGCCCTTTACCGCGCCCAAAATGCCAAGACCCAGCTTCATCGCGTCCTTGTGCTCCTGCTTTTGCGGCACAATGGAGATGGCGACCTGACCGCCGGCAAAAGCCGGAGCGGCGGGGGCAAGAAGGGCAACGCTAGCGGTCATGCTGGCGGCGATGAGTGTTTTGAAAGTGCGTGTCATGATGTCATCCTCGTTTACAGTCTGGTATCGCGTTTCGGGCGGCCCTCGCTGACCGCTGAAACGAAGATGACATTGCCCCGCTGAACCCGTTCGGAATGGCTTGTTCATCTGGCGTTAACCATGAATGCCGGGCCAACGGGCGGGCGTTTCGGCCTTAAGCGCAAAGCCAAACCAACCTCATCCCCTTGTAAAAAAGGCGCCTTTTCTTGGGCGCGCTATATGCTAGCGTTTGGCGATGAGAGTTGGCTCGGAGCGCTTGGATTGAACGCAATTCTGAATGAATGCCGTGATCTGCCGGAAGTCCATTTTGAACCGGGCGATGATCTGATCATTGAGGGCGCAACCGGCG
>JBCCRB010000153.1:0-6604 GCA_039208465.1 Pseudomonadota bacterium | reverse complement strand
CGCAAATGCCGGTTTTTGACGGCGCACCGGTCGAAAACTGGAAATCCCACCCCGTCTTCAAACCCCATTACAACGAAACGGGCCCGGTGCCGCGCCTTTATTCATCTGGCAATCTGACAATCGGCCGCAAAGTCCTGTCAGAAATGCCACAGCCCTTTCTCGACCTGGCGTTCAACTTCACCGGTGGCGGCGATACCGACTTCATTGCCCGGGCTATGGATCGGGGTTTTCGCACCGCTTGGGCAGCGCATGCCATTGTGCGTGAAACCGTGCCGGAAAATCGCGTGTCGTGGGATTGGATCCAAAAACGGGCACTGCGCAATGGGGAATTGTCCGCCCGCATTGAACACAGAACCCGCGCACGACAAGGTACAGGACGCGCACGAACATGGTTGCACACGGGATTGCTGGCTTTGGCAGCGCCCCTTCGCTTTCTGGCCAGGCTTGCCAGGACCGGCTCGCTCCTGAACGCCCTTTACCCGGTCCACATCGCGCTTGGCCGGATCATGTCCGAATTTGGATACAAAAATGAGCAGTATCGGAACCCTAGAGACTGACCTCAGCGAACATCGGTCACGCCAGTTCGTCACGCTTTGGCGAACGCTGCTGGTGACGGCTGCGCTCATCACGATCTGGCTTTCATTTGTTCCCTTCAACGGGGACCAGCCGGTTCAATCCCGCGGTACGCTGATTAATCAGGTCGGCTACACCACGATCGCTGCTCTGCTTCTTGCCACGTTGATGATGTTTGTCAGCTCGGCCGCGGTCACGCGTTTGCTGTCGGCATCCTGGCTTTTGTTGATGGGCTGGATCCTCATTTCGGGCATGGTGGTCAGCCCGCTAGGTGATGATGGGGTGCGGGGCGCCATTTTTTCGCTCGTTGTCACCGTTCTTGCAGCCTGCATCGTTGCCGCCGCGCCGGACGAGCGCAGCTTCGTCAAGGCGCTCACCGTCGCTGTCGCGCTTATCTTGGGTCTATGTTATGCGGGCCTTGTTTTGCTCCCGGAAGCGGCCATCCACACGACAAATGATATCGAGCCGCAACATGTCGGGCTGTGGCGCGGCGTCTACTTTCACAAAAATATGGCCGGTCCGGTCATGGCCATGTTGCTGTTCGCAAGCCTTTACATTGCCCGGCGCGGATCGACCGGTGTCGGCTTGTTGCTCGCTTTTGCTGCGCTCTTTTTCCTTTATCAAACCGGCTCAAAGACCAGTTTTGCCTTGGCGCCTGTGGTCATTGCGATCGTATTCATTCCGGCAAGCTTGGGATTGCGTTTTCTGGTGCCGTTTTTGGCGCTGGTCGCAATCGCCGGCGCGCACGCCTTGACCATCGGAACGGTCTATTTTGACCAACTCGATGGCATCGTGAAGCTTTTGAGCCCTGATACTACGTTCACTGGTCGAACGCAGATTTGGACGTTTGCGCAACCCTATACGATGGAGCACCCGTTGACCGGCTTCGGCTATGGCGGGTTCTGGCGCACCGAAACCGCTACGGGTGCTGAACAGCCGTTCGACACTTTCTGGGATCCACGCGGCATTATCCACGGACACAATGGTTATCTTGATGCGATCCTGAATTTCGGTGTGCCGGGCTTCGCTCTGATGATCTGGGTAACCATATGTGCGCCCGCGCTGCACTTTTGGGTCGCGCCGCGCACCCACGCAAATGACGCTGCCACTGAATTCTTCTATATGGTCATCGTTTTTGCCGCGCTGAACGCCTCGCTTGAAAGCTTCTTCTTCAACCGCGCCGACCCGGTTTGGATAACCGCCGTTTTCGCGCTGTTTGGATTGCGCTTGGCATCGCGCTTTCCGATCACGCGATAGACATCTTTTTTTTCTGCACCCGCATGGCTAAACCCCTGCCAGACCTTTTGGCAAGGCGGAGAGAAATGATGGCAGAGCAGGCAAAGATCATTCTGGTGGGCTGCGGCAATATGGGCTTTGCCATGTTGTCCGGTTGGCTGGAGAGCAATGTCGCAACCGCGGACGACGTCTGGGTCGTCGAGCCATCGGAAGAACTGCGGCAGCGGGTCATTGAACTGGGTGTGCGCGCCGTTGCTGGCGGGGAAGAGTTGCCGACTGCGATCACCACTGACCTTTTGCTTTTTGCCGTAAAGCCGCAAGCGATGGATGCCGTACTGCCTGCTTATGGCGACCTTGTCAGCCGGTCAAACCCGGCAATTGCGAGCGTCGCGGCCGGCATTCCTATCAGGCGGTTCGAAGCTGAATTTGGCAATAAGTGCGCGATCATCCGCATCATGCCCAACACACCGTCTGCCGTCGGGCAGGGCATGATGGTCATTTGCCCCAACCAGCATGTCGGCAAGATACAATTGGCCTTTGTCGAACAATTGATGGAAGCCAGCGGAAAAACAGCGCTACTGCATGACGAAACGCTCATGGACGCGGTCACGGCCATTTCAGGATCAGGCCCTGCCTACCTCTTCCATATGGTCGAAGCGCTGCGCGATGCCGGAAAGGCATTGGGCTTACAGGACGATCTGGCGCACACGCTGGCTATGCAAACCATTGTCGGCGCGGCAAATTATGCCGCTGGCGCGCCTCACGATGTTGCGCAATTGCGCGAACAGGTGACCAGCCCTAATGGCACCACGGCCGCCGCCCTGGCGGTGTTAATGCAGCCGGAAACCGGATTGGGTGACCTTATGGCCCGGGCGACAACAGCGGCGCGCGACCGGTCGATTGAACTGGGCAGTTGACGCGGCCGCGTTTGCGTTGCACTAGCCCGCAAATTGCGCTTTGCTGATAGGGCACCCGCATTGGTTTGTAATGATTGAAGTCCAGTCCGTTTCGAAGAGTTTTGGTGGCGTCAAAGCCGTCAACGATACCAGTTTTACCATAGAGCGCGGGTCGATCACCGGGCTGATCGGTCCAAATGGCGCCGGTAAAACCACCCTGTTCAACATCATCGCTGGCAATATCAAGCCGACCGGCGGGCATATCCTGCTTGATGGTGATGATGTGACGGGTCTTGAACCGCACGCTCTTTTTGAAAAGGGGCTGTTGCGCACCTTTCAGTTAGCGCATGAGTTTTCGACCCTGACGGTCTTGGAAAACCTGATGATGGTGCCCGGCGGGCAGACCGGCGAAAGCCTGATGGGCGCTTGGCTTTCATGGGGTGAAGTGCGCGCGCAGGAGCGCGATATCCGCGAACGTGCCAATGAGGTGATCGATTTCCTCAGCCTGACACATTTGGCCAATGAGCTGGCGGGAAACCTTTCCGGCGGCCAGAAAAAACTGGTTGAACTTGGCCGCACCATGATGGTCGACGCCAAGGTGGTTTTGCTGGACGAGGTGGGTGCTGGCGTCAACCGAACCCTGTTGAACGATATCGGCGACGCGATCATCCGTCTGAACCGGGAACGCGGCTACACCTTCTGCATGATCGAACATGACATGGATTTCATTGGCCGCCTTTGCGACCCGGTGATCGTCATGGCCGAAGGGTCCGTTCTTGCCAAGGGCACCGCTGATGAAGTGCGCAACAACGAAGCGGTGATCGAAGCCTATCTTGGCCGCGGCGTGAAGGCGAAGAAAAACGCCAAATTGAACGTGGTTGCATAATGTATCTGGCAGGCGTTGACATGACCGGCGGATACGGGGCGCAGGACATCCTGCACAATTGTTCGATCGGCGTTGAAAAGGGTGAGATCGCTGTGATTGTCGGCCCCAACGGTGCGGGCAAGTCAACGGCGATGAAAGCCATGTTGGGCATGCTCAACATCCGGTTTGGCTCGGTCACGCTTGGCGGCAAGGACATCACCAACCTCACGCCGCAGGCCCGCGTCGGTGAGGGCATCGCCTTTGTGCCGCAGACACAGAACGTATTTGCCGGTATGAGCGTTCAGGAAAATCTTGAAATGGGCGCGTTTCTGCGGCGCGACGATATTCGCGGCACGATGGAGCAGGTGTTTACCCTGTTCCCGATCCTGAAGGAAAAGCGCTACCAGCATGCTGGCGAATTGTCCGGCGGCCAGCGCCAGCAGGTCGCGGTTGGGCGCGCGCTGATGACACAGCCAACGGTCTTGATGCTCGATGAACCGACCGCCGGCGTCTCGCCGATCGTGATGGATGAATTGTTCGACCGGATCATCGAGGTCAGAAACACCGGCATCGCAGTCCTGATGGTTGAACAAAACGCGCGCCAGGCATTGGAAATCGCCGACCGTGGCTATGTGCTTGTTGGCGGACGCAATTGGCGCGAAGGCACCGGTGATGAGCTTCTGGCGAACCCTGAAGTGCGCAAGAGTTTCCTAGGGGGATGAGGCATGCCTGAACTGACGGACATCCTCAACGCTTTGGCCTTGATGGCCAATTTCGTTTTCGTACCGGCGCTGGCCTACGGCTCGCAATTGGCGCTCGGCGCGTTGGGTGTAACACTCGTCTTCGGCATTTTGCGCTTTGCCAATTTCGCCCATGGTGACCTGATGGCGTTCGGCACGACGATGGTGATCCTGTTTACATGGGCGCTGCAAGCGCAGGGGATTTCCGCCGGGCCGCTGCCTACCGCCCTGATCGCGCTCATCCCGGCGATCCTTGTCACCGCGCTTGCCGCCATTGCGATCGACAAATCGGTATTCTCTTTTTACCGCAAACGCCGCGCCGCGCCCGTCGTGCTGGTGATTTCTTCGGTCGGTGTGATGTTCATGCTGTCGGCCATCGTCCGCTTCATCATGGGCACCGATGACCGGCGCTTCACCGATGGCGAGCGGTTCTTGGTGCGCGCCCGCGAGTTTCGTGAATGGAGCGGTTTGCAGGAGGCGTTGGCCATCCAGACGACGCAAGCCATCACGGTTGTCGTGGCCATCGCTGTTGTGATCGCCCTGTTCCTCTTTCTGGGCTATTCGCGCATGGGCAAAGCCATGCGGGCCTATTCCGACAATGAGGACCTTGCACTTCTATCGGGGATCAACCCGGACCGTGTGGTGCTGGTCACCTGGATCATCGCCGCCGCCCTGGCGACCATCGCCGGCGCGCTTTACGGTTTGGACAAGAGTTTTAAGCCCTTCACCTATTTCCAATTGCTGCTGCCGATCTTCGCGGCCGCAATTCTGGGCGGGATCGGACAACCGGTCGGCGCGGTCGTCGGCGGTTATGTGGTCGCCTTTTCCGAGATCATGGTGACCTATGCCTATAAGCGTTTTGTCACCCACCTGGTGCCGGAAGAGTTTGCGCCCGAAGGCCTGCTTCAATTTCTCTCAACAGATTACAAATTCGCGGTCTCCTTCATCATCCTGGTCATGGTCCTGTTGATCAGGCCGACCGGTATCTTCCGCGGAAAGGTGATATGACGCCATGACTGACGCCACGATTGCCGACACAAACACCGAAGCTGACGCGGAAAAAATGCCGAAACCAGCGGCCCGCACCGAGCAGCAGGTTTCGCCCTGGCGCGCACCGCTCGCCTTCCTGTTCATGGGCGCCGTTCTGGTCGGTACGGCCTGGTTCCAATCGCCGGCCGTTGCCCTTGCCATTCTCAACATGAGCCTCGTCTCGGCGGTCATGGCCATGGGGCTGAACCTGCAATGGGGCTATGCCGGCCTGTTCAACGCCGGTGTCATGGCATTTACGGCGCTGGGCGGTGTGACGGCGGTCCTCGTTTCACACCCACCCGTTATGGCGGCGCTATCGGCCGGTGGTCGCTCGATGGCGCTCGCGGCGTTTGTGCTGATTGGCATCATTGCGACGCTTGTTTTCATTGCCAGCAACACCCGCGGCAAACTCAAAGGTTTTCTGGTCTTTGCCACGGTGATCGTCGGCTATTTTCTCTTGCGGCCGACATTTGGCGCCGGCACCGCTGCGATAGAGGCGATCGATCCGGCCAGCACCGGCTTTATGGGCGGGCTGGGCCTGCCGATCACCCTGTCCTGGCTGCTCGGTGGTTTTGTGGCTGCCGCCGTTGCATGGATGATCGGCAAGGTCGCGCTTGGGCTGCGTGCAGATTACCTTGCCATCGCCACACTCGGTATTTCTGAAATCGTGATTGCGGTTCTGAAGAATGAGGACTGGTTGGCGCGCGGCGTAAAAAACGTGACCGGCCTGCCGCGTTGGCCGGTGCCCTATGAGATCGAAATCCAGACGCAACAATGGTTCATCGATCTGACCCAACGCATCTATGCCGGGCAGCTCGCAGGGCTTGAGGGGGCCGCGCTCGAAGAAGCTTTGCGTCGACTGGTCGTCGAGTTTTCCGGCCATTTCGTCAAGCTCTGCTATGCCGGCATGTTCACGATCGTCGTGCTGATCATTCTGGCCTTGCTCGTACGGGCGCTCAATTCGCCCTGGGGACGGATGATGCGGGCCATCCGCGACAATGAAGAAGCCGCCGCTGCAATGGGCAAAAACATCAAGAAGCGCCATTTGCAGGTGTTTGTGCTCGGATCTGCCATCATCGGGGTCGCGGGCGCGATGATGACGACGCTGGATGGTCAGTTCACACCTGGCACATACAACCCGCTGCGCTTTACCTTCCTGATCTGGGTGATGGTCATCGTTGGCGGGTCTGGCAACAATCTGGGCGCGGTCCTGGGCGGCTTCATTGTCTGGTTTACCTGGGTCCAAGCCGAACCGGTTGGCGGTT
>JBCCRB010000152.1:0-6652 GCA_039208465.1 Pseudomonadota bacterium | reverse complement strand
TGGCAGCCTACGCGCGGATTCAGTTCCAGATCTGATCCCGGGCAAGACAGCTGGGTGCTTCGGGGAACAATCCCAAATTCAAGCAACCGGCAATCCTGCCCCGCGGTCATATCCAGTGGCGATCGGCGCCAGGCCGATCTAAAGAAACGGCGCGGTCCAACCGCGCCGGTTCAATACTTAGCGGCGGATGCCCAGCTCAGAAATCAGCTTCTGATAGCGGGCTTCTTCCTTGCCTTTGACGTAGTCCAGCAGCTTGCGGCGCTGGGAAACCATTTTCAGAAGGCCGCGGCGGGAATGGTTATCCTTTTTGTGGCCTTTGAAATGTTCGGTCAGATTGTTGATCCGTTCGGTCAAAACAGCGACTTGTACTTCCGGGGAACCGGTGTCGCCGGCTTTTGTGGCGAATTTCTGGATCAGCTCGGCTTTACGCTCAGCAGTAATCGACATCGGACTTCCTTTCTTTTTTTGATGAAGGTGAGACGCCCAGGCCGGGATGTCGTCCAGCAAGGGCCATATGCGTTTTAACAACGCTGCGCGGCATATAGGCGAATTGCTGCCAAAGCGCAAATGGAGAATGGGGCGACGAAATCGCTCATATCATCCTGGTCATGAAATAGGAGTGCGGGTCCGGGCCATAATCGGCAAAAGGGCCGGTCTCTTCAAATCCGTAGCGCCGGTAAAGCTCTTGGGCGGGCGTGAAGTGTTTGGTTCTGCCCGTCTCAAGAGATAAGCGCTCCATGCGGCGGGCGCGCGCTTCATCCATCAAGGTCTCTAGCAGTTTGCGGGCGATGCCCTTACCTCGCTGCTCGGCACGCGTGTGCATGGATTTGATTTCTCCAAGCCCGTCGCCATGATCTTTAAGCGCCACACAGCCCACCAGATCATCGCCTTCCCAGGCGGACCAGAAGCTGATTTCCGGCACGCGCAAGCCATCAATATCGAGCGCGTAAACACTGTCGGCCGGGGTGGTTGAATGCATATGATCCAGATGGCGTTGCAACAGATCGGCAATCTCCGGCCCTGATAGATCATCTTCTCGGATGCTGATCGTATCAGCCATATTTTTGCGCCAGTATTTTTGTTTCGGTGAAATCTTCCAAGCCCCAGACACCGCCTTCGCGGCCAACGCCGGACTGCTTGTAGCCGCCAAACGGGTGCCCCATGGAAAGACCGGCACTATTGACGCGCACCATGCCTGCACGCAATTGCCTGCCGACACGGTCGCCTTTTTCCGGATCGTTGGTGTGCAGGTAGGCAGCCAAGCCAAAATCAGTGTCATTGGCGATCTGGATCGCTTCCTCCTCACCGCCGTCAAAAGGGATCATCACCAGAACTGGGCCAAAAATCTCCTCCCGCGCGATGCGCATGTCGTTGGCAACATCGGCCAAAACGGTAGGGCGGGCAAAGTAGCCGCGGTTAAAGCCCTCCGGACGCCCGATCCCGCCAGCAACGCAGCGGGCGCCTTCGGCCAGGCCGGTTTCGATCAGGCTCTGGACTTTGTCGAATTGCGCCTTGCTCACGAGCGGCCCGATATGGTTGCCGCTATCGCGCGTGTTGCCGATTTTGGTGTTTTCGGCCGCTTCGGTTGCAATTGTAACGGCCTGTGCATAGGCATCGCGTTCGACGATCATGCGGGTCGGTGCGTTGCAGGATTGGCCGGTGTTTTCCATGCAATGGGCAACGCCTGCGCGCACTGCTTTTTCAACATCAGCGTCGGCGAAAACGATGTTGGGTGATTTGCCGCCCAGTTCGAGCGTTACCTTCTTGGCGGTGGCGGCTGAGCCTTTCATGACTGCCGAGCCACCGCGCAAAGAGCCGGTAAAACTCATCATGTCCATGCCGCGATGGGCGCTCATCGCTTCCCCCACGGTCGGGCCGTCGCCATTGACAAGATTAAAAACCCCGGCAGGGAACCCAGCTTCATGCATCATGTCTGCCCAGACCATGGCCGACAGGGGTGCGATCTCAGACGGCTTGAGAATGCATGTATTGCCCATCAGCACGGCAGGGATGACCTTCAAGGCGATTTGGTTGACAGGCCAGTTCCAAGGCGTGATGAGGCCGACCACGCCTATGGGTTCGTGGATGATCGTTTCGCGCGCTGTAAAGCGGCGTTCCCATTGGAATTCATCAAACGCCCTCAGGAAGCCTTTCAGGTGCCATGGACCACAGGCCGCTTGCTCATGGATGGCGAAATCGATGGGGGCGCCCATCTCAGCACGCATGGCTTCGCCAAGTTCGTTGATCCGGGCATCCATAAACTGCCCGAGCTTTTCAACCAGCGCGCGGCGTTCACTTGCCGGTGTCGCGGCCCAGCCGGGCAGCGCCTTTCGCGCGGCTGAGACAGCGGCGTCGACATCAACCGCCGAGCCCAGTGAAATGGTAGCGCAAGGCTCTTCGGTTGCCGGGTCAATGACGTCGAAGGGCTTGGCAATGGCGGGAGCGACCCAGCGCCCATCAATATAAAATTGCGTCTGTTGGATCATGGCGTCTCTCGTGCGTGGTCCGATACATGTAAATGAAAATCACAGCTGGCGCTTGCAAATTCGCGACGTTGCAGGCGGTGATTTTTAGCCCTGCAGCACTCTTTTCGGTTTAAAAGCGCCCTGTGCTATGTCGCCGATTGCGAGCAAATTTCCATTGTGGAAAGCGCAGGCATCGTCAGCCGCAATTGGTGCATCGCGCCCCCCTAAAAACGCCGGGTTACCGAGCCGGATGCGGGTTGCTTGCTTGTCGTCCACATCGATACGCGGATAGCCATCCATCGCTTCGCCGGCGCTAATCAACAGCGCGTCTAACGCGGCGCGTCGGGCCGCCAGATCGTCGCCATGGGCTTCTTCCAGCGCATCCAGTTCCGCCATGGTGACAGTGTCAGCCTCCTCGAACGGGTCAACGAGCGTGCGGCGCAGATCAGATACATGACCCAAACATCCAAGCTTGATCCCGAGATCACGGGCAAGCGCGCGCACATAGGTGCCCTTGCCGCATTCGACCTCGAAAACGGTCTCGTCAGCGCTATAGCGAACGATGCTGAGCGCATCGATTTCAATCTCGCGCGCTGCCAGTTCAACATCTTCGCCATCGCGGGCCTTTTTATAGGCGCGCTCGCCATTGATCTTAATCGCCGAAAAGGCGGGCGGGACCTGATTAATGATGCCTGTAAAAGCCGGCAGCAGCGCTTCGATGGCTGCTTTTTCCGGCCGCGCATCGCTGGTGGCGACCGGCTCGCCTTCAGTATCGTCGGTTGACGTTTGCAAGCCCCATTTGACGGTAAAGCGGTAGGCCTTTGTGCCGTCGACCACATAGGGCACGGTCTTGGTTGCTTCACCGAGCGCGATCGGCAGAACGCCGGTTGCGAGCGGATCAAGCGTGCCGGCATGGCCGGCCTTGCGTGCGCCGAACAGCCATTTGATCCGGCTGACCGCCGGTGTAGACCCCAGATCAATCGGCTTGTCGAGGATCAGCCATCCGGATACGGGCCGGCCTTTTTTAACGCGGTTATGCGCCATGATTATCCTTTGCGCTTACGGGTGGGAGCGTGAAAGTCTGGTTTCTTGTTGGCAATCCACCGCAAAAAACGCCGTATCTCAGGGTCTTGTCGCAATTTCTCAACATCGGCGCCAATATCTTCAAGTTGCTTGTTGGAAAAATTTACATGCAGCGTTTTGTGGCAAATGGGATGGATCGGCACCGTCTCGCGACCACCCCGGCTCTTAGGCACGAAATGGTGCCATTGAATGCTTGTTCCCAAGGGTCTTGCGCACAGCCAGCAGCCTTCAGCGATCAAAGCTGCGCGGTCATGCTGACTAATCCTCGTCACCTTCCAAATCCCGCACAACCTTGTCGGACTTCAACAGCGCGTCGACCTTTTGGTAATTGTCGAAACTGGTATCAGCGCGAAAGCGGAAATCCGGCATGTATTTCATCTGACGTAATTCCGGCGTGAGGCGCCCGCGAATGAATTTGGCGTTGCGGGCGAGCGCCTTGATGATCGGACCCATATCGTCGCGACCAAAGGCGGCAACATAAACAGTGCCGATCTTCAAATCCGGTGACATGCGCACTTCGGTGACCGACAGGACCACACCGTCGAGATCAGGATCCTGCACGTCGCCGCGCTGGACGATCTTGGTCAGCGCGTGACGGACATTCTCCCCAACGCGCAATTGCCGCTGCGAGGGTTCGTTTCCAAGGCTCACAGTGTGCGCGCGACCTCTTCAACGCGGAAGCACTCGATCACGTCACCGGCACGGATGTCGTCATAGTTTTCAAACGCCATGCCGCATTCCTGACCGACCGGTACTTCATTGACCTCATCCTTGAAGCGCTTGAGCGTTTTCAGCTTGCCTTCGTGGATGACCACGCTGTCGCGGATCAGGCGGACACCTGCGCCACGTTCAACCTTGCCTTCGGTGACCTGACAGCCAGCAACCTTGCCGACCTTGGTGATGTTGAAGACTTCCTTGATTTCGGCATTGCCGAGGAAGGTTTCGCGACGCTCCGGTGACAACAGGCCTTCCATCGCCGCTTTCACATCATCAAGCAGATTGTAGATGATGTTGTAGTAGCGGATTTCGATGCCAGCCGCCTCGGCGGCATCGCGCGCCTGTTTGTTGGCTCGGACGTTAAAGCCCATATTGGCTGAGTTGGTCGATTCAGCGAGCGAAACGTCGGTTTCGGTGATCCCGCCGGCGCCGGAATGGATAATGCGCGCGCGCACTTCATCCGTGCTCATCTTGTCGAGGGCACCGATAATGGCTTCGACCGACCCCTGCACGTCAGCCTTGATCACGAGTGGGAAGTCGGCAACTTCGGAATCCTTGGCCGCCGCCATCATCTGTTCAAGCGAACCGCGCGCACCTGCCTGACGGGCTACTGCTTTTTCACGGGTTAGGCGCTGACGATATTCAGAGATTTCACGCGCCCGCGCTTCGTTTTCGACAACAGCGACTTTGTCACCGGCCTGCGGTGTGCCGTTCAGGCCCAAAATCTCGACCGGCAAAGACGGCTCGGCTTCGGAGAGTTGCTGGCCGCGATCGTTGAGGATCGCACGCACCTTGCCCCATTCATCGCCAGCAACGACGATGTCACCGGTTTTCAGCGTACCGGCCTGAACAAGCACAGTCGCGACCGAACCGCGTCCCTTGTCGAGCTTGGCTTCGACGACAACGCCCTCGGCCTCACGGTCGGGGTTGGCTTTCAGTTCTAGCACTTCAGCCTGCAACAGGATGGCATCTAGGATGCCGTCCAGATTGGTGCCCTTCAGCGCAGAGACTTCGGCTTCTTGCGTTTCGCCACCCATGGATTCGACAAACACTTCATGCTGCAGCAATTCGGTGCGCACCTTGTTGGCGTCGGCTTCCGGCTTGTCGATCTTGTTGATCGCCACGATCATCGGCACTTCTGCCGCCTTGATGTGAGCGATGGATTCAATCGTTTGCGGCATGACGGAATCGTCGGCTGCTACAACGAGGATCGCAATGTCGGTCGCCTGAGCACCACGGGCGCGCATCGCCGTAAAGGCGGCATGGCCTGGTGTATCCAGGAAGGTGATCTTCTGACCGTCTTTTTCGACCTGATAGGCGCCGATATGCTGGGTGATGCCGCCGGCTTCGCCGGATACCACATTGGCGTTGCGCAAGGCATCCAGCAGCGAGGTCTTGCCGTGATCGACGTGGCCCATGATGGTGACAACCGGTGGGCGCGCCTTCAGATCTTCCGGCTTGTCCTCATAGTTGAACAGGCCCTCCTCAACATCTGCTTCAGAAACGCGTTTGACCGTGTGACCAAATTCTTCGGCGATCAGTTCGGCCGTGTCAGCATCGATCAAATCACCTGGCTTGAGCATCTGGCCCTGCTGCATCATGAACTTGACCACATCCACGGCCCGCTCAGTCATACGCTGAGCAAGCTCCTGAATGGTGATGGTTTCCGGCAACTGTACCTCACGCGAGACTTTTTCGCGAGGCTCCGATTGACCCATTTGCGCGCGGCGGATTTTCTCTTGACGACGTTTCATGGCAGCCATGGAGCGGGAGCGGCCTTCACCGTCGCCAGTCGCAGTTGAAAGTGTTAGCTTGCCTCTACGGCGATTGTCATCGCGGCCTTTGGAAGGCTTGGGTGCATCGTCGCGTGCAGGACGTTTGGCGGGGGCTGCTCCACGTCCACCGCGCTTGTCACCTTCGTCAGGTCGTGCTGGTGCAGCGGCTGCTGTTCGGGCACGTGGTGCTTCGGCAGATTTGGCTTGCGCCTCTTTATCTGCAGCCTCCATGGCTGCCTTACGCCGCTCTTCTTCTTCGCGCTTGGCTTTTTCCTCGGCGCGGCGACGGTCGTCCGCTTCCATCCGTTCCGCTTCGGCGCGGCGCTGTTGCTCTTCTTCGCTTTCTCTTGCCTTGGCGGACTCAAGCGCGCGCAAACGAGCTTCCATCTCGCCAGCAGACAGGTTGCGCGCGGCATCACCAGAAGCAGGACGCGCTGCGGGTGCAGCACTTGGCTTGCGCGCTTCAGCGGGTCTGGGCGCTGCGCCGGATGCCGGTTGAGCCTTGGCTGCTCCAGCAGGTGCCGCTGCGGGTTTCTCACCTGGCTTGGTAAACTTGCGCTTCTTGGTTTCGACAACAACAGTGTTCGTGCGACCGCCACCCATTTTTTGGCG
>JBCCRB010000151.1:0-6671 GCA_039208465.1 Pseudomonadota bacterium | reverse complement strand
TTTGGCCTTACCCTGTCGATCCTGTCGGTTCTGACCCTCGGCGTGATGACCAATTGGGTTGCCGGTGGGGTTCTGGCATTCACAATCTTTTTCTACGCTGTGATCTACACAATGTGGTTGAAGCGCTCGACCCCGCAAAACATCGTCATCGGGGGTGCGGCGGGTGCATTTCCCCCCATGTTGGGCTGGGCCGTAACAACCGGTTCCCTGACCTGGGAAGGGCTGGTGTTGTTTGCGATCATCTTCATTTGGACCCCGCCGCATTTTTGGGCGCTCGCCCTGTGGAAGATGCGCGATTATGATGATGCGCATGTGCCGATGATGCCCAACAAAGTGGGCGAGGCTTCGACCCGCAACCAGATGCTGGCCTATGCCGCCATCCTCGCGCCAATCGCGGTCCTGCCGTACCTGATGGGCTTCGCCAGCATTGTCTATGGCGTCATTGCAGCGGTCGCAGGTGCCATGTTCCTGTGGTTGACCTACAAGGTTTGGCGCGTTGCCGGAGCTGACCCGAAATTGCTGGCTGAAAAACGCCTGTTCGGCTTTTCGATCCTGTATTTGTTTATCCTGTTCGGCGTTCTGCTTGTTGAGGGTGTTGTGATGAGACTTGGGGTTTTCGCATGAGTGACATCGAAGACGGCATCGAACTGACCGAATCCCAGGCCAAGGCACGGCGCCAGCGCTCGATCGCGATTGGCATCTGCCTGGCTCTGTTTGTTATCATCGTTTACGTCGGCACCTGGGCAAAGCTCGGCCCGGAGCTGTTCGTCCGGCCTATGTGAGGAGTGTGATGTCCGATCAATCGACCCATACGAGTCCACAGACAAATCAGGCCAATGTCCGCGTGGCCTTCGCATGCCTGGCGTTTTTCTCAGGGATGGTTGGACTGGCCTACGCGTCTGTACCGCTTTATGAGCTGTTCTGCCGCGTGACCGGCTATGGTGGCACCACGCAGCGCGCTGATACCGCGCCCGTCCAGGTGATCGACCGTGAAATCACGGTGCGCTTTGATGCCAATACCGGGCAGGGGCTCGGTTGGGATTTTGCGCCGATGCAGCGCACTGTCACCATGAAAATCGGTGAACTCTCGCAGGTCTCCTATCTGGCGGAAAACCCGCTTGCCCGCGCGTCGACAGGTTCGGCGACCTTTAACGTGACGCCCCAGGCCGCCGGCGCCTATTTCAATAAGATGGAATGCTTCTGCTTTACCGAGACGACGCTCGATAGCGGCGAATCAATGGAAATGCCGGTCGTCTTCTTTGTTGATCCGGACATCGTCAACAAGCCGGAGATGCAGGGCATCGATACGATAACGCTTTCCTACACCTTCTTTCGTATCGACGATCCGGAAGAAATCGCGCAAACAAATCAAGACACCGCCGCACCGGAGCCGATCGGGATCGCTCCGGCTGATGGCTGATAAGAACTGGACGGAGACCGGGACCCATGGCTGACGCACACGCCAAAAACCACGATTATCATATTATAGACCCGAGCCCATGGCCGCTTGTCGCCTCTGTCGGTGCGCTGATCATGTGCATTGGCGGCATTGGCTGGATGCAGGCGGGCCTCGGCAATGAGTTCTCCTTCCTCGGTATTCCGATGGCCAACCCGTGGGCCTTCTTCATCGGTTTGGCGATCGTCATCTATGTGATGATCATGTGGTGGGCCGATTGCGTGAAGGAAGCCCATGAAGGGCACCACACACGCGTTGTGTCGCTGCATCTGCGCTACGGCATGATCATGTTCATCGCCTCTGAGGTGATGTTCTTCGTGGCGTGGTTCTGGGCGGTGTTTGACGCCAGCCTGTTCTATGATGAGGCGCAGCAAGTTGGTCGCCTGGCCTATACCGGTGGCTCTTGGCCTCCCCAGGGCCTGGAGGTTCTCGACCCGCTCCATTTGCCGCTTTACAACACGGTGATCCTGCTTCTATCCGGTACAACGGTGACCTGGGCGCACCATGGCATGCTGCATAATGACCGCGAGGCAGTGAGATGGGGCCTGTGGCTGACCATCATCCTCGGCGTCATTTTCTCATGCGTCCAGGTCTATGAGTATGGTCACGCGCCGTACGACTTCTCGGGTTCGCTCTATGGCGCCACCTTCTTCATGTCGACCGGCTTCCATGGCTTCCACGTTCTGGTGGGCACCATCTTCCTCGCTGTCTGCCTGATGCGGGTGTACATGAACCACTTTGATGCCAAGCAGCATTTCGGCTTTGAGGCTGCCGCATGGTACTGGCATTTTGTCGACGTGGTCTGGCTGTTCCTGTTCTTCGTGATCTACATTTGGGGATCATGGGGCGCGCCCATCTACCATGGCTGATTGCCGCAACTGACTTTTTGAGCGGGCGGTCTGGGCAACAGGCCGCCCCTTTTCGTTCAAGCCCCCTATTTTTCAAGCAAAGACCGATGGTGTCACTGGAAACCAAAAGCCCGAAGAAAAGCGTCCCATGGTTGGTCATCATCGCCGCGCTGCCGGCACTGGCCGTGCTGCTCTGGCTTGGCACATGGCAAATGCAGCGCCTGGCCTGGAAAGAAGGGTTGCTCGCCAACATCAACACGAGGCTCGCCGCCGAGCCGGTCGCTTTGCCGGCCTTGCTTGATCAGCTAGACGCATCTGAGATCACGCAAGCGCAGCTGGACTATCTGCCCGTTGCCGCGGCAGGCCGGCTCAACCATGAGGCTGAACAGCATTTCTTCGCCACCCATCAGGGCATCTCCGGCTACTATGTTTACACGCCGCTGATCCTTGCTGAACCAGAGGGGCAGATCGTCTTCGTCAATCGCGGCTTTGTGCCCTTCGACTTGAAGGAACCGGCAACACGGCCAGAAACCATCGCGGTTGAAGAGGTGCAAATCGAGGGCCTAGCGCGCCAGCGCCTTGATGAAAAGCCATCCTGGGTCGTCCCTGACAATGATGCGGCGGGCAATATTTATTATTGGAAGGATATTGCCCTGATGGCTGAGCGCGCCGGCTATGATGAAGCGCAAGTAGTGCCTTTCTTCATCGATCAGGGTTCGCCGCTCTTGCCGGGCACGCTGGGCCAATGGCCGGTTTCCGGGGTCACGCTCGTCAATCTGCCCAATAACCATCTGCAATACGCCATCACTTGGTATGGGCTGGCCTTGACGCTCGTGGGCGTGGTCGGTTTTTTCGTTGCCGGGCGGCTACGGGGTGGCGAAAAACGCGATAATTCTGTTTAAGGGGACACATGGCCGACCTGACAGACAAAAAGCCGCTGACCATTCGCCTGTGCGAGCCGCGTGGATTTTGTGCCGGCGTTGACCGGGCGATCCAGATCGTCGTTCTTGCGCTGAAGAAATATGGCGCGCCGGTCTATGTACGCCATGAGATTGTGCACAATAAATTCGTCGTTGAAGGGCTGCGCGAGCGCGGCGCCATCTTTGTCAAGGAACTGACCGATATCCCAACGGCTGACCGCGATCGTCCGGTGGTTTTTTCGGCCCACGGTGTGCCTAAATCAGTGCCGGCCAATGCCGAGGCGATGAACCTTTTGTATCTGGATGCCACCTGCCCGCTCGTCTCCAAAGTGCATAAGCAAGCCATGCGCCACCAGAGGCTAGGGCGCCACGTTTTGCTGATTGGCCATGCCGGTCACCCGGAAGTCATTGGCACAATGGGCCAGCTGGAAGAGGGCGCTGTTACGCTGGTTGAAACGGTCGAGGATGTCACAAGCCTTGCCGTGCCTGACGAAAGCGCCCTTGGCTATGTCACCCAAACCACGCTGTCGGTGGATGACACCGCCGATGTGATCAAGGCGCTGGAAAAGCGCTTTCCCGAGATGCAGGCGCCTTCATCTGACAGCATTTGCTATGCCACGACCAACCGCCAGGAGGCAGTCAAATTGGCGGCACCCGGCACGGATATGTTCCTGGTCGTCGGTGCGCCGAACTCGTCCAACTCAAAGCGGCTGGTCGATGTCGCCAAACGGGCCGGATCGCAGGATGCGATGTTGGTGCAGCGTGCGTCCGAGATCGACTGGGAGCGCATTGGCGGTGCAACCAATATCGGCATGTCGGCCGGCGCATCAGCGCCGGAAACGATTGTCGAAGAGATTATCGATGCCTTCCGCGAACGCTTTGACGTGACCATCGACATTGCTTTGACCGTCAAGGAGACCGAACTGTTTCCGGTCATGCGATCCTTGCGCGAGACGCCCCTGGCACCGTCCGACATGGCGTTTTTAAATGGCCACGGCGCTTTGCAGGCGGATTGATCCGATTGGCCGTTTATACCGACATCACCAATGAGGAACTGGCCGTTTTTCTTAAAGCCTATGATGTCGGGCAGCTCCTGTCTTACCGCGGCATCGCAGAGGGCGTCGAAAACTCCAATTTCATGGTGCACACCAGCGCAGCCAACTACATTCTGACGCTGTATGAAAAGCGCGTCGACAGCAGCGATCTGCCATTCTTTCTTGGTTTGATGGAACATCTCTCTGCCAATGGCTTTTCCTGCCCGACACCGATCAAACGGCGCGGCGGCGATATGCTCGGCGAACTGGCCGGCCGACCGGCGGCGATGGTGTCCTTCCTTGAAGGGGTCTGGATCCGGCGCCCCACAGCGGGCCATTGCCGTGCATTGGGTGAGGCACTGGCGCAACTGCACGCGGCGGGGCAAGGCTTCCAACTGCAGCGTAAAAACGCGCTGACCCTTGATGCCTGGCGCCCGCTTTGGAACGATTGTCTCCAATCGGGCGAAACGATCGAGCCGGGCCTCGTCGATTTAGTCTCCGCGACCCTCGACGATTTGGACGGAAATTGGCCTGCCGATCTGCCCGCCGGCGTCATCCACGCAGATGCCTTCCCCGACAATGTCTTTTTTATCGGCGACAAGCTCTCCGGCATGATCGACTTCTATTTCGCTTGTAATGATTTTCTCGCCTACGATCTGGCTGTGTGCCTGAACGCCTGGTGCTTTGAGCGCGACCACGCGTTTAACCTGACCAAGGGCACGGCGCTTTTGGCCGGTTATCAATCCGTACGGCCCTTGGAGCGCGCCGAACAAGGGGCGCTGCCGACCCTGTGCACCGGCGCGGCGCTGCGTTTCATGCTGACCAGGCTCTATGATTGGGTCAACACACCGGCTGGTTCGCTGGTCGTGAAAAAGGATCCGCAGGAATATGTCGCCAAAATCCGCTTTCACCGGCAGATCCAGTCGCCAGCCGAATATGGATTGCAGTGAGCCATGGCGCAGAGCAGCAAGTCGATTATCATCCATACCGATGGCGCGTGCTCGGGAAACCCGGGGCCGGGCGGTTGGGGCGCCATTTTGGAGTGGAATGGCAAACGCAAGGAATTGTATGGCGGCGAACCGGAAACCACCAACAATCGGATGGAACTAACGGCGGCCATTGAAGCGCTCAAGGCCGTAAAGGGCGGCCCGCACACGATCGATCTGTGGACCGATTCATCCTATGTCAAAGACGGTATCTCCGGTTGGATCCATGGCTGGAAACGCAATGGCTGGAAAACAGCAGCTAAGAAACCGGTCAAGAACGCCGAACTCTGGCAGGAACTGGATGCGCTGACGGAGCGCCACACGGTCAATTGGCATTGGGTCAAAGGCCATGCCGGCCATCCGGAAAATGAACGCGCCGACGAATTGGCACGCACGGGCATGGCACCGTTCAAGGACGAATAACAAAAATCAGCGAGCCGACCAGCAGCGCAGCCATTGTCCAGTTAAAGGCACGCAAGCGCTTCGGACTGGTCAAAAAGCGTCTGATTTGCTGGCCGAGGACAGTCCAGGCGGACACCGACGGTAAATTCACCGAGGCAAAGGTGATGGCAACAAGCGCCATCGCAAATATCGTCGTGCCTGGCGCGTAGGCGGTAACGGCCGTCAACGCCATGCCCCAGGCTTTGGGATTGACCCACTGAAAAGCAGCCGCCTGCAGAAAAGTCAGCGGTTTGCCGGCCACATCTCCAGGCTGTACGGGCGCGGCCCGCGCGATTTTCCAGGCCAGCCAAAGCATGTAGAGGGCGGCGGCCACGAGCATAATCTGCTTCAACACCGGATATGTGACGAACAATTGCGCAAGGCCGATGCCGACAAGGAACACCATCAGCGCATGACCAAGCGATATGCCGAGCATATGCGGCACGGTACGGCGAAAGCCAAAATTGGCCCCCGATGCCAGGAGCATCATATTGTTGGGCCCCGGCGTGATCGATGACGCAAAGGCAAAGGTAACAAGGGCGAGTAAAAGCTCATACTGCATGGCGCAATGATTGCTTATGCATCGCGAAATGGAATTGCAATTGTTCGATTTCTCGTATCATTTACGCAATTGATGACCGAAATTGACGCCATTAATCAGAAAATATTGCGCGAATTGGCGAGTGATGGCCGCCTAACCAATTTGGAATTGTCGGAACGCGTTGGCCTCTCCCCATCGGCCTGCCTGCGCCGCGTCCAGGAATTGGAGCGCACCGGGGTGATAGCCGGCTATCGCGCCATTATCGATCCTGCCAAAACGGGCAAATCTTTCGCGGCTTATGTGGCCGTGGGGCTCGCCGAACACTCAAAGGCAGCCCAGGCGGCCTTTGAGCGCGCCATGATCGCCGCGCCGCAGGTCCGCGAATGCCACAACATCACCGGCACCGTTGAATATCTGCTGCGCGTCGAAGTCAGCGACCTTGCCG
>JBCCRB010000150.1:0-6674 GCA_039208465.1 Pseudomonadota bacterium | reverse complement strand
CGACCAATTAGTCGTTGGATTTCCTGCGTGCGTCCGCCTTGTTTACCGGTCGCCGCTTCGCGTCGCATCCGGTCACCGGTTGCCCGGGTGGATGCGCAATTCCGGTCGCGGTTGGGTGACGGCGGAATATGGCATGTTGCCGAGGGCAACCGGTGACCGGATGCGACGCGAAGCGGCGACCGGTAAACAAGGCGGACGCACGCAGGAAATCCAACGACTAATTGGTCGATCGATGCGCGCAATCGTTGATCTTGAGGCGCTGGGCGAACGCCAGATTACCATTGATTGCGATGTTCTTCAGGCCGACGGCGGCACGCGTACGGCCGCGATTACCGGCGGATGGGTCGCTTTGCATGACTGCCTTGATTGGATGCATAGCCGACAAATGGCGTCAAAAACGCGCGTCCTGAAAGACCATATCGCGGCTATTTCCTGTGGCATTTACAAGGGTGAGCCGGTCACAGACCTTGATTACATCGAGGACTCCAATGCTGAGACCGATGCCAATTTCGTGATGACAGGCGCGGGCGGGATCGTTGAGATCCAGGGCACCGCCGAAGGCGCGCCTTTTACCAGGGACGAATTTGATGCGCTGTTTTCCCACGCGCAACAATCGATCGCGACATTGGTTGATTTGCAAAAACAGGCGATTGGAGCCTGACGGGCATGGAACGGCGCAAACTTGCCCCCAGCAAACTCGTTCTGGCGACCCACAATGCGGGCAAGCTAAAAGAAATGCGCACGCTATTTGCGCCCTTTGGCTTTGACATCGTTTCAGCAGGAGAGTTGGGGCTTGAGGAGCCGCCAGAAACCGGCACCACCTTTCGTGACAATGCCAAGACGAAAGCCATGAGCGCGATGCAAGCGACGGGATTGCCGGCGCTTTCCGACGATAGCGGCCTGAGCGTCGATGCACTTGACGGCGCACCCGGCGTTTACACCGCCGATTGGGCAGAGAAGCCTGACGGCTCGGGCCGCGACTTCTACTTTGCGATGGAGCGGGTGGAAAAAGCACTCGCCGAAAAGGGCGTGAGCACGTCGGCGCAGCGCACCGCGGCGTTCAATGCAACGCTGTGTTTGGCCTTTCCTGACGGGCATTGCGAGTTCTTTGAAGGCATCGCGCCCGGCCATCTGGTTTGGCCGCCGCGTGGTGATCTGGGTTTTGGCTATGATCCGGTATTCGTGCCTGAAGGGCATGACCGCACGTTCGGTGAAATGACGGCGCAGGAAAAGCATGGCTGGGAGCCCGGCCAATCCAGCGCCTTGTCGCACCGGGCCAAGGCCTTCAAGCTGCTTGCCGAACAAGGTTTTGACCTTGATTGATGACGGGACGCCGGGCTTTGGCGTCTATGTGCATTGGCCCTTTTGTGCCGCCAAATGTCCCTATTGCGATTTCAACTCGCATGTGCGGCACAGCCCGGTCGACCAGGAGGCATTTGTCAAATCCTATCTGGCTGAGATCAAGGCGGTGTACGCGCTGACCGGTCCGCGCCAGGTCACAAGCGTGTTTTTTGGCGGCGGTACGCCTTCATTGATGGCGCCGGAAACGCTCGATGCTATCCTGCAGGCGATCGATCAGGCCTGGGGCCTTCCGGCCGGCATTGAGATCAGCATGGAAGCCAATCCTGCTTCGTCCGATGCAGAGCGGTTCAAGGCTTATGCAATGGCGGGCGTCAACCGCGCCTCGCTTGGCGTACAGGCGCTCAATGATGATGATTTGCGGTTTCTCGGCCGGTTACACACGGTCGACGAAGCGCTGCGTGCCATAGACTTGGCGCGGTCAAGCTTTGGGCGCATGTCATTCGATTTGATTTATGCGCGGCCAGGCCAAACAGCCGCACAATGGGAGGCGGAACTGCGCCGCGCGATTGGCTATGCGGCCGATCATTTATCGCTCTACCAATTGACCATTGAAGACGGCACGCCGTTCAAATCCCTGCACGAAACGGGCCAGCTGGTTTTGCCGGATGATGATCTTGCGGCTGACTTATATGCGCTGACGCAATCGGTCACGGCAGAACTTGGTTTGCCGGTTTATGAAATCTCCAACCATGCGGCACCGGGCGCGCGGTCGCGGCACAATCTGACCTATTGGCGCTATGGCGACTACGCCGGGATCGGGCCAGGCGCGCATGGGCGCCTGACGCTGGAAAATGGTGCGAAGATTGCCACTGTCGCCAAGCGACATCCGGAAAGCTGGGCCGATCTGGTCGGGCAACAAGGCCAGGGCATGACGACACAAACCATGTTGACGACGCGCGAACAGGCCGATGAAATGCTTGTTATGGGGCTTCGTTTGACGGAGGGGTTTGATCTGGCACGTTTTGAGACCTTAGCTGGGCGTCCGATTGCCGATGAGAAGCTGCAGGCAATGATTGATCTGGGCATGGTGGTGCGTCTGGGCAATGCGCGCATTGCAGCGACGGATAAAGGACGGATCGTTTTGAATGCCGTGCTTGCCGAGTTGGCGCTGTGACGGGCCAGGTTCGCCATATTGTGGCCATCCGGTTCAAAGCGGCGGTCGATGAGACCAAAGTCGATGCGTTGATGCAGCAGCTAGCTGATTTGCGTGGCCATTTGCCGGGTATTGTCGACTTTGGCCACCGGGAAAACATCAGCCCGGAAGTGCCGGTTGTGCATGGCTTGAAGCATCTATTCTGGTTTGACTTTATCGATGAAAAGGCACGCGATGCTTATCTGGTCGATCCGGCCCACCAGGCGGTGGGCAAAGACTTGGTTGCGGCCGCCGATGGCGGCATCGATGGCATTGTCGTGCTGGATTATTTCCTATGAGCGGTAGTTTTCAAATTGGCGACCATCGCCATACCGCACCGCCGCTTGAGCCCGGCCTTTACATCGTCGCAACGCCGATCGGCAATTTACGCGACATCACGCTGCGCGCGCTGGAAACAATAGCCGCCTGCGATCTGTTGGCCTGCGAGGACACCCGCATGACGCGGCGCCTGCTGGACCGTTATGCCATTGCGCAAAAGCCGATCGCCTATCATGAGCATAATGCCGACAAGGCAGGCGCGACACTCTTAAAAGCGCTGGAAGAGGGCCAATCGGTTGCCATTGTCAGCGATGCCGGCACGCCGTTGCTCTCTGATCCGGGGTATCGGATTGTTGTTGACGCCAGAGCTGCCGGTCTCCGCGTCATTCCTCTGCCCGGACCGTCGGCTTTGACGGCAGCCCTTAGCGCGAGCGGCGTGCCAACCGATAATTTCCGCTTCTGCGGTTTTTTGCCGGCAAAGGAAAAGGCGCGTAACGATGCGTTGAACGCCCTTTCGAACGAGGCTTGCACGCTCATTTTTTACGAGGCGCCGGGCCGCCTCACCAAAACATTAAATGCGATTTCAGCGATTTATGGTGCCGACCGCCCGGTCGTGGTGGCGCGTGAACTGACCAAACAGTTTGAGACAATCCTGGCCGATAAAGCCGGCGACATGACAAGCCATTTTGCTGCCGGCACGGTCAAGGGTGAAATCGTCGTGCTTGTTGCGCCCGGTGCACAGGCTCCCTTGGACTGGGACGGGGCGCAGGTCGATGCGTTGCTTGAAGAACTGATCACTGAAATGCCGGCTGCGAAAGCGGCCAAAGTCGCTGCGGCGCAAACCGGCTGGTCCCGCGCCGACCTCTATGACCGCCTCCTGGCGTTGAAATCGGATGGACAATAACGGCGCTCAAAAGCGACGGGTGGCCGAAAAGCGCGGTCGACGCGCCGAACTGATTGCGGAATTGTTTCTGCTCACCAAAGGTTTTCGCACTGTCGCTCGGCGATTTAAAACCAAAGCAGGTGAAGTCGATCTGATCGCCCGGCGGGGCGACCTTGTCCTGATGGTTGAGGTCAAAGCCCGACCAACACTTTCGGAGGCGTTGGATGCGGTCACACCCTTCGCGCAACGGCGCATTGAGGCGGCTGGGGATATCTGGCTATCAAGGCAGTCCGATTATGGGCGTTTATCGGTGCGCTATGATCTGATCGCAATTCTGCCTCGGCGCTGGCCGGTGCATGTGGCATCAATTTACACACTGTAAGGCTTGCAATCGGCGGGCGTGTGAACAATCTGCCGCGCAAAGATTTGAAGGAACGCGCCATGCCGCTTCGCACTGCCATTTTGATGGACCATGTCTCCACCGTGCAAATTGAGGGCGATACGACCTTTGCGCTCGCCCTTGAGGCGCAGGCCCGTGGGCAGGAGCTTTGGCACTTTACACCTGATTTGCTGTCGATGCGCGATGGTGTCGTTTTTGCCATGATGCAGCCGCTGCAGGTTCGCGACATCAAGGGCGACCATTTCACCCTGGGCAAAGCGCAACGGGTTGAATTGACAGAAATCGATGTCGTGCTTCTGCGCCAGGACCCGCCCTTTGACATGCATTATGTCACCACAACGCACATGCTGGAGCGCGTTCACCCGAAGACACTCGTGGTCAATGATCCGCATTTCGTGCGCAATTTGCCGGAAAAGATCTTTGTGACCGAATTCCCCGATCTGATGCCGCCGACGCTGGTGACAAATGACGCATCGCAGATCAAAGCGTTCCGCGCTGAATTTGGCGACATTATCATCAAGCCTTTGTTTGGTAATGGCGGCGCGGGCGTGTTCCTGCTGCGCAAGGATGACCAGAATTTGTCGTCGCTATTGGAAATGTTTGCCGGCTTATCGCGTGAACAATTGATGATCCAACAATATCTGCCGGATGTGCGCGCTGGCGATAAACGCGTCATCCTGATTGATGGCGAGACGGTTGGGTCGATCAACCGGATCCCGGCCGAAGGTGATGCGCGGTCCAACATGCATGTGGGCGGCAAAGCGGTGGCCGATCAGATGAGCGCGCGCGACCTTGAAATTTGCGCAGCGATTGGGCCGCGTTTGAAAGAGATGGGCCAGGTTCTGGTTGGCATCGATATCATTGGCGGCAAACTGACAGAGATCAATGTGACATCGCCGACAGGCGTCCGTGAAGTAAAGAAGTTTGGCGGCGCCGATATAGCCGCCCTCTTCTGGGACGCGGTTGAGACGCGGCTTTCACGCTGATCTGTAGCTTGTTTTGTTCGCCTGGCACAATCCGAAACAACCTAAATGCAGCCATTGGCTGTAATTGTTCTTAATTTGTTCTTTACATGTTCGAACTCGTGTGCCTAAATATTGGCGGGGCTCATTACCTTACTTCGTGGGCAGGCGAAGAGTAACCGGGCCCGTTGATCGTAAGGGGCAAATCGCATGGTTTCACGTGTTTCAACGGTTTCGTTTCAGGGCATCGAAGCGGTGCCTGTCGATGTCCAGGTGATGGTCGCGCCAGGCAAGCAAGGCATGCATATTGTCGGCCTGCCGGATAAGGCGGTGGCGGAAAGCCGCGAACGGGTACAGTCGGCGTTGCATGCATCCGGGCTTTCCATGCCACCGAAAAAAGTCACGGTGAACTTGGCGCCGGCCGATCTGCCCAAGGAAGGATCGCATTTCGATCTGCCGATTGCGCTTGGCCTGATGGCGGCGCTGGGTGCGGTACCTGCCGATGCGCTGGCGCGCTATGTTGTTTTAGGGGAGTTGTCGCTGGACGGTACGATCGCCGATGTCACCGGCGCGCTGCCAGCCGCGATTGCCGCCAATGTCCAGAATAGGGGGCTTATATGCCCCAAGGGATGCGGGGCAGAGGCAGCCTGGGCTGATGCTGAGATGGACATTTTGGCGCCGGCCTCGCTGATCGGGTTGGCCAATCATTTTCGCGGCACCCAGGTCCTTTCACGGCCGGTGGCAGTGGCGCGGGCGCTACCATCCAACATGCCGGACATGTTTGACGTGAAAGGCCAGGAGACGGCGAAGCGCGCCCTGGAAGTTGCCGCCGGTGGCGGGCACAATCTGCTCATGTGCGGGCCGCCGGGATCCGGCAAGTCGATGCTGGCGCAGCGGCTTGCCTCGATCCTACCGCCGCTCTCTGCCCGCGAACTGCTCGATGTCTCAATGATACAATCGGTGGCCGGCGAGTTGGCCGGTGGCGGCCTGACGGACCGGCGTCCGTTTCGCGCACCGCACCACAGCGCGTCGATGGCGGCGATGGTTGGCGGCGGGCTCCGGGTCAAGCCAGGCGAAGTGTCGCTTGCCCATAATGGGGTTTTGTTTCTTGATGAATTGCCGGAGTTCACACCACAGGTGCTCGACAGTTTGCGCCAACCGCTGGAGACCGGCGAATGCGTGATCGCACGGGCTAATCACCGCGTCAGCTATCCGGCGCAGATCCAATTGGTGGCCGCCATGAACCCGTGCCGATGCGGGATGGCCGGGCAGCCGGGTTATTCCTGCGCGCGCGGCACACGGTGCGCCAGTGACTACCAAGCGCGCATTTCCGGGCCGTTGATGGACCGGATTGATTTGCGCATTGACGTGCCGGCGATCATGCCCAGCGATCTAATTGCCAACCGCGGCGGCGAGAAAAGCGCTGTTATCGCCGAGCGGGTTGCACGGGCGCGGGCACGGCAGGAAGAGCGCTATCAGGCGTTGACTGGTGACGGCGTGCGCACCAATGCGCATTGCCCGACCGCGCTTGTCGAAGAGGTCGCCCAAGCGGACAAAGCAGCGCTCGATCTGCTTGCCGAAGCCGCTGACAAGATGCATTTTTCAGCGCGCGGTTATCACCGCATCCTCAAGGTTGCGCGTACGCTTGCAGATTTG
>JBCCRB010000149.1:0-6721 GCA_039208465.1 Pseudomonadota bacterium | reverse complement strand
TCGAATTCTGCGTGAGCTGACCGTAATTTGGTGTGATGTCGGGGGTAAATCCTCAATGCCCGGTATCTTACCTGTTGCTTGCAACCGAAGTATACGCGTGTTGCGCTGCTTAAGAACGCTGTAAAACTAACGTTTCGCATCTGCCGCGAAAGTCCGATTTTCGCCCATTACGGCCATCTCCGATTTAATCGAAAGTCCTGAACCACCCTGCACTGTCACCCCTAACTTGATCAATTCGGCAACCAAATGGCACCCAGCCCGAATTCCCACGAGAATTTGTGGGCCAGGAATAGATTTATCTAATTGATATCATTGAATAAAAACGGTGCCCGGGGGCGGATTTGAACCACCGAAACGCGAATTTTCAAACAGGCTGTGTTGCTTGGCGGAGTGTAGTAGGTTGACGCGAACAGGCGCATCAACTGATTGATTGGGTTGGGGAATTTGCTTCGCATTCTCAATCAAGCTGTCCCAACTCGTCTTGTTCAAACCCGTGCGCAAATGCACCCAATCGGCACCCAGCCGGCGCATTCTAACAAGAATTTTGTTCAAGAATGAATTGTTCAGGCCCGTCGTTGCCAGCGTGGAAGAAAGCGCTCGCTGTCCTTGAAGCGAGTTGCTGCTCTCAGCGCTACGCGGACGTTTGTAGAGGAGGCAAGGTTATATCTTACATGCCGGCGTTCGCGGCCGCACCACTCTATCGGCAAAATGCAGAATGTACTCTTAGTGCCTCAACGCCTTTTTTGCGGCTACGCTCACATGATTGTCGAATGCCAAGCGGTGCGTTTGTGACCCAGCCCTACCTGTCCCGCTGGTCAGGAACATCTCTTGGCCATGCGGTACGACCCCACAGACGTCGGCGGCGGTGTGTACGGTTTTCGTATCCGGTCGTACTGGGTCGATCACCATCGCCACGTCGCCGCGCGGCGATGTCATCGCAATCCGTTCGCCGTTTTCTGTACAGGCAATGGAGCCTATATAGCCGCGAAAGGCTGACCAATCGGCTTCGGGCAGTTGAAGCATCTTGATCTCACCATCGCGGCTCAGTGAACCAGCCAAGGCCAACGGTTTGGCAATATCACCCTCATTCTGGCAGGCGAACCAAATGGTTCCATCAGTCTGCATCGCCATGTGGCGGATTGAGAGTTTGTGCTGATCACGGCTCAAGTGCGCGATGGCTTTGATGTCACCATTGAGCGTGTCGATAATCGCGAGGTTAGGGTCCATTATCGGAATGTTGAGTTTCGCCCTTGGATAGTCAGGGTGGGTTTCAATCCCGCCATTGGCGACGACCAAAGTTTTCCCATCGGGCAGCAAATGGACATCATGCGGGCCGACACCGCCTGACCCAAACTCGCCAATACGCCGGTAGCCATTGGTCGCGTCATAAATGCCGATGACGCCGATGCTCGCTTCAAAAGCATTTTCTGTGGCGTAGAGATGCCGGCCATCGGCCGAGAAACAGCCATGACCGTAAAAATGCCGTCCTGGCGGACAATGGATCGTAAGCGGTGCCTTAGCGCCGGTCTTGTCGATGACCGCCGCGAACGTGCCGGGCCGTCGCGCAAAAGCGACAAGTATCTGCGTGCCGGGTCGCCAAACAACATCATGGCCACGCGCGGGCAGTTTGTAGGTATCGATAACACCGCCATCTTCAGTAAGTGTTGCAACACCAAAGGTGCCATCGGGCGCGCGAAAAGCCGAGGCGAAAACAGCGTCAGCTTTTTCGAGTCTCGCTGCAGCTGCCGGCATGAGGCCCGCCAGATAACTGCCGCCGGCGGCTGCTAGAAATGCACGGCGATCAAGGAGCGGCGTGCGCATCAATCACCGTCCAGCGAAGAAAATCCTGCGGTCAGGCCAAAGATCGCCGGAATCCTGCTCCCGGACAAATCATAGATGCTTTGCGTTACAATTCTGAGATATTTAACGCGTCCCAGGGCTTCACTGTCACTCGCGAGTATATCGACTGGGATTTGCGTTTGCTCCAACACGCGCATGGCGTTGCCCCATTCAAACCGCATACCGTCAATGACCCGGGCATCGTCTCCCGACACGGTCTCGGCCAAGCGCGCTGCGGTGGTCACCCGTTGCAGGCCAATCACATTTCCTTCCAGTGACGCAAACGTCAGGCCTGAACGCCAGAACAGGGCCCGTTTGTGATTGAAAGGTTCGCTGTCCAAAAAGGGATCCAGCCGTTGGACACGCATGATTTCGGTGCCGTCTTCAATCACCTTGAGCAACGCTTTTAATTGCTCACTTTCATCGCGGAACAGCGGGTTGTCATCGGACGGATTGAGCCAAAGCTTTGCGATCCCATTTTCGTCTTGCCAACCGGCAATGAGCTCATCCGCAATGGTGTTGAGGTTCTGCGTGATCGCTGACGCGTAGGCACATTGGTGACCCGCTTGTGTGGCCAGTTCATCACTGGCCGTACCGAACAGCACAAATTCAAGCGCGAGCAGGCCTTGGACCGCAACGCTTTGTCCGCCAATTTCAGCAGGGTCGGTAACGATTGGCGTTTCATTGCCAATCATGCCCTGGACCTGCCGCAGACCGCGTCCTTTTCGGTCTGGCCAGTAAAGGGTGCGTTCTAGTCGATTTTCTGCTGTTAAAGGACCGAGACGGAAAAACTCAACCTGACCCCAGGCCTCCACGAGCGCCGCAAAGGATTGGCGCGCCTGATCGAGATTTTGCTGTGTTGGCGTTGTGCAGAGGGCCGAAACGGCTGAGGCGGTCGATTGTGTGCGAACCCCATATTCGGCAAGGGACGGGACAATGGCTTCCGTGATGACCGCATCAACGGCGTTTGCAATCGTCCAATCCTGTGCTTTCGGTGCGCTTACAAGCAGCAGCGATAGCAGGCAGGACAGTAGAACACGGACCATCAAAGGCTCTCCAGAAATGCGATCAGCGCGTCACGTTCTGATTTGTCCAGATCGGCAAAGCCGTCTCTTACTTCTTCCGCTTCGCCGCCGTGCCACAGGATGGCCTCCGTTAGGTTGCGCGCGCGTCCATCATGCAAGAAAAATGTATGGCCAGAAACGGTTTGCGTTAAACCGATACCCCAAAGCGGCGGTGTACGCCATTCCTGCCCATCGGCAACGCCGACCTGTTGCCCGTCGGCCAAGCCTTCGCCCATGTCGTGCAGAAGGAAATCCGAATAGGGCCATATCAGTTGGAACCGATGGGCCGGATTGGCGGCTTCGCGCGAAGTGACAAATTTTGGCGTGTGACATGAGGCGCAACCAACCGTGTAAAAATGTTCTTTGCCCTGCAGTACGAGCGGATCATCGATAGCGCGGCGGGCAGGCACAGCAAGGTTTTCTGAGTAGAAGGTGACAAGGTCCAGCACGGGGTCCGGCGCTTCTGTATCGCCGAGCTTTGACTGCACGCCAATCGGCATAGCCAGGCACGCTTCCTGCGCCTCGGTACAATCACCATAATGTGCCGGCGCGTCTGGCGACGAAATCCCGATGTCGCCGGCAAATGCGCCAGCAGATTGGGCGCGCACGGTCAGGTTTTGTGCTTTCCAACCGAAGCGACCCAGACCAAGTTCGCCGCTTGCACTTCTCACCAAAGCAGCTTTGCCGGAAATGCCGTCCCCGTCCAAATCATCGGGATCGGCATTGGCGATGATGTCGGCAGGGTGGATCGCTTCTATTAAACCCAGGCCAATCATCTGCGGTGCGATGCGCGGCGACAGGGTGGTGTCGGGGTGCATCGGGCCAAAGCCTAAATCAGACACGGCATAGGTTGGCTTGCGTAGATTGACGACCGTCCCGTCGGCCAACTCAAAAGGCACTTCTTCATAGTTGATGACCATGTGCCCTTCGGCGGCGAGACCCGGCACCGCGAGGTCCTGCAATTGGCCGCCATAGGTTGGGTCTGGAAAGTTGACGACAGTGTACTCGGCAAGGGCGCGGATTTCATCAGCCGTGGACGCTGATCGGGCCAAGCGCAGAAACATGGAGGTGGCATCGGTATCGCCTTCCGGCGGGTGCCCACGCCCATCCTTCAAATGGCAGGATTGGCAGGCACGGGCATTAAACAACGGGCCGAGGCCATCGGATGCCTGCGTCGACGATGGCGAAGACACCCACAGCTTACGGAACAAAGCGTTCCCCAGCTTGAAATCTGATTGTTCGTCAAATGTGATGTTCTGGGTGTGGTGGGAAAACGCATCGCGGTTGATTTTCTTCAGCGATGTTCCGGCGCCGCCAGCCATACGTTCAAAGGCTTCCGGTTTGGAGAAATCATCCGTCGGTTCGGTAACTTTCTGAACCCGTTGAAGATCATTGATGGTTAAATCCGTGCGTTCGCTGGGTATGCTTTCCGCGTCTCGCACGAGGGGCGGCGACGTCAGCGCGACGCCTGCAAGGCAGACACATGCCAGTCCGCCTATAATCCGCTGACTAGATTGCTTGAACATCTCGACCACCACCTCACATCAGATGTGGGAGCCGCAGCGGGCTCCCACGTCGTTGCATGAACCATCTCGGCAACATAGCCGAGAGGTCATAGTGTCACTGGAAAACGGCTTCCGGATTGTCCAAGCTGTCTGACCCTTCCAACTCGATTGTGCCCAGTTCCAAAGCGGCGATTGCCCGCTCGATCGATCGCGTCTGATCGACGAGGCCGTCAATGGCGGCCTGCACTACCGCGTTGCCCGCATCATTGCCGATGGAGATCATCTGATCATAGGCCTCGCCGCCTTCGGCACGCGCGACCATCGCCTCCATGGCGGTAACCGTCGCATCGAGCTTTGTCTTCAATTCGGCATCCAGCGCGCCGTCTTTAGCCGCCACCAATTCAGACAGGGATGGTCCGCTCATGGTCGAGCCATCGGGGCGTGTGTAGGTGCCCAGATAGACGTTTCGGATACCGATCGCGTCATAGTAATGCGAATTGTGCGTGTTATCGGCAAAGCAATCATGCTCCTCTTCCGGATCGCCCAGAAGCAAGCCGAGTTTCATGCGCTCACCGGCCAATTCACCATAAGACAGAGAACCCATGCCGGTGAGGATCGTCGCCAAACCGCCTTCAATGCCTTTTTCGGCCAGTTCCATGCGCGCTGCGCCGCCGGCCTGCCAATTGGCAGCCATTTCTTCCAGATCAGCAATCATCAGTTCCGATGCTGCCGACAGATATTCGCGGCGGCGATCACAATTGCCATTGGTGCAATTGTCGAGACTGAAGTCGGTTGCCGGACGGTTGCCGGCACCGGGCCCATTCCCGTTTAGATCCTGGCCCCAAAGGAGAAATTCGATCGCGTGGTAGCCGGTCGCGACATTGGCTTCGATGCCGCCCGCTTCATGAATGGTTTCTGACAAAAGTGTCGGCGTGATCGCTGATGTGTCCACGGCCTCGCCATTAATGGTGATCGAGGCGTTTGCGATCAGATTGGCAGTATAAAGCGTGTTCTCATCGCTTTCGGTGCCATAGCCCGCATCCACATAATCGATCAAACCCTCGTCGAGCGGCCATGCATTCACACGGCCTTCCCAATCATCAACGATTGCGTTGCCGAAACGATACACTTCCGTCTGCTGGTACGGCACGCGCGCGGCGAGCCAAGCGTCTTTGGCGGCTTGCAAGGATGCTTCAGTTGGGTCGGCAAGGAACGCGTCAAGGGCCGCGTCCAGCGTTTTGGCGGTTGCCAATGAGTCAGCATATTTTGCCTCGGCAATGCCCGCATAGTGATCAAGCACGGCCTCTGCTGTTGTTTCGGCCTGCGCAAGGCCGACGCTTGCAAGAGCCGTCGTTGATGCGAGCGCGGCTGCTAAAAAGTGTTTTTTCATCTGAAATCTCCCGATCATTCAGTGCAGTGTTTTGGCTTTTTGGGTTGAGTGCTGACGCTCTTCCAACAGGATCAAAATCTCGTTGGGAAAAGGCATTAGCGATTGTCCGCCGACCTTGAGAGGAATGGCGTATTGGCCGGCCGCCCCGATCAAGAGGCCGGACAGTCTCTGGCACGTTAGCTGCGTTGCGCAGCGCCACGCGGTGTATTCATTGCCGTTTTGAATGCTGGCGATCAGCCCTAGGACAAAAGCCTCTTCCCGACATAGATGCTTGCTGGCGGGCTTTAAAAACCGCAGTGGGCAATGGCTGCACGCATCGAGCTGTGTAACCAATATATTGAGCCCTTCCGAAGCGAAACGCGCTAGACCGAAACCGATCGCTTCATTGAGGTTGTCGCGAACGGAATTGAAGCATTTCTCGTCACACTCCTGACGCCCCTGCAACCAGTGGCGATAGCCGTCCAAGGCCAAACGTTCAGGCGAATGTCTGAGATATTGCTGCGCAAGGCAGGCGTGCGATGGGTGATCGGGTGCGGGCATCTTTGGGCCAATTAAATATGACTTATTTAGTCCAGTTTATCTAAATGGAGTCAATAGGTAAAGATTGTCGGGATACTAAAGGATGAGGCGGTGGTCGCATCATGGGTGCGGCCCGCTTTGTCCGCACCGCGAGCTTTTCATTCGCCGTTGCCACTTACGTCCGCTTCCCGCCCATTACCGCCTTTAATGGCTTCATTCCTCCCCATCCCTCGCCATCCCACCCCACCCTATTTTTTCACCCAATCGTCACCCAGCGCTTTGCGCACACAGACGCACCGGCGCCTGAAAAGACCTAACCACCTGCAAAATATGGGAAAACTTGGTAGCGGAGGAGGGACTTGAACCACCGACACGCGGATTATGATAATTGAGACCAATGTCTT
>JBCCRB010000148.1:0-6729 GCA_039208465.1 Pseudomonadota bacterium | reverse complement strand
GCACCCTTTACATCGCAGGCTAAGATCCAGGCTTTGGCATTCTGAAAACAGCATTCGCGAAGTCGCGCATGCTGGCAAAACGGTGCCGCGCAATCAGCGCATCGCCCTGCCGCTCAATGACATAAAAGCCGGTCTCGTTTCGCGGTTGTCCCTGCCGCATCTCATTGACATCAAACACAGCGACCTGACCGCTGTTAAATGTCGACCCGTGTCCGGTCATGATGGTGTTCTTACCCTCTTCAATTGGCACGTTTTGAAGCATTTCCCTCAACGCCAGGGCGAAATCGCCCCGTTCCTGTGGCCATAGCGCCGTAGAGGCAAGCAATTCGCGGCGTACCTCAAAACCGGTACCAAACGCATATTCTGCCGTTTGACGCGCCCGGCAGACAGGGCTTGAATAGACATTGCCGATTTCCATACCGGCGGCACGGAAAACGTCGCCAAGCATTTTGGCTTCTTCAACGCCGCGAGCGGTTAGACATGTCGCCGCTGACCAACTCTCCTGCGAGGCATCCAATTGGTTGCGTGCCTCCCACGCATCAAACGCGGCTGCATCATGCCAGCGCGCCCGTTGTGCGTGCCGAATATGCAAAATATAGCCGCCTTTGAGGATTTCAGCCGCCCATTTTTGATTGTCGCGCACGACTTCAAAAGTGGTCTGTTGGATAGCGCGGCGCTCGCGCGCCTCAAAATAGGCGTTCAATACGCCCAGGTCGCGTGCCCACATCCCGCCCGCAAATGCCGTAGCGGCAATCAACGCTACTAATATGATATTCCGCATAGTCTCATCCCGCCGCAGAACCTAGACACCAGCTCTGTCTTTGCAAAGCCGTCAATGAAGGGTACGCACGATAAATAAGTCTATAGGCAGGATCAGACAGGAAGCCGCCGGTGAAAGTGCGCGAAGCAACCATAATGTTCGTTCCGGGACATCGAGCCGTAACCGACGATCATTGGCAAAAACGCTGGCAAGCCAAATTACCGAACACAGTGTGGGTCGATGGTCATGAACTGGCTAATGGCAGCCAGCGCAACAGGCTTGAACAGGTCAAGGCAGCGATAAAGCAGGCCTCCTCGCCCAGCGTTATTATTGCCCATGGTGCTGGCGTTGTCGCAACCCGGCATGCGATCGAAGAACAGAACGTCCAAGAGATCGTTGAGAAGATCAAGGGTGTCATCTTTGTGGCGCCGCCTGATTTGACGCATGATGCCTGGCAGCAGACCGGATTGGCGCATCTGACCGACTACCCGTCCACGCCGATGCCGGTCCCGTCTTTTGTCATTGCCAGCCGCACAGACCCGTACGCATCACACGAAAAATCGAACGAACTGGCCTCCGATTGGGGCAGTCTTTTTCTCGACGCCGGCGAAAGCGGCCACATCGATGAGGCGAGCGGCCATGGCCCATGGCCGGAAGGCTTGATGGTGTTCGCCGAATTCATGAAGCGGCTTTGACCAAGCCGACTAATAGCCTGTGTTCAAACCATTTTTCTCGTCATCAGACTGGGCAACATCGAGCACATGGCGGGCACCGGCCGCCAAAATGGCAAGATCAAAGCCAACCGCGATAAAGCGGTATCCCATTTCAACGAATTTGGGCGTGTCAGCCGGGTTCATCGCAAAGATCCCGGCCACCTTGCCCCGCGCACGCGCCGTCTCAGCAATACGCGCCACGGCGTCCATCATGTCATCGAGCCGGGGATCAACCTTCTCACCGCCCGTCCATGCGATTGAAAAGTCCGCCGGTCCGACGAACAGCCCGTCAATGCCATCGATGGCAGCGATATCATCAACGATTGCCAGCGCTTCGCGCGTTTCGATCATCGCAAAAGAGACAGTGTTCGCATTGGCGGTCTTCAGATAATCGGTACCGCCCTTAATGCCGCGCAGATTGATCGCCCGTGTCGGTCCCCAGGACCGCTCACCCATTGGCGGAAATTTGACCGAGGCGGCGAACCGGCGCGCATCATTGACCGAATTGACCATCGGGGCGATCACCGCATCGGCGCCAAAATCAAGCGCCCGCGATGCCATGTCAAACCGGCCGACCGGCACGCGCACAACGACCGGCATCGCCCGCTGCACCACTGCCTCGATACCATCAAGCACTGACGCCTCATGGTGGCCGCCATGCTGCATGTCCAGCGTCACCGCGCCGAAATCACTGGCGGCAAGAGCGGCCACAAAACCTCGGTCCGGCACTGAGGACCAAGCCGTCAGCACCGTTTCGCCATCGGCCAACCGCTGGGCCAGCATGTAGTCAAATTGGGTCATCGGTACAAATCGTAAGGTTCAGCCTTCTTGCTGAACTTCCCTGACCGCTTGCGCAAGCATCTCATCCATGGTCCGGCGGATCTGATGGTCTGATTGCTCAACGCCCGCGGCATCAAAATCAGCCCGCAGCTTACGAAAGACATCGTCATCACCGGCCTCTTCAAAGTCGGCCATGATGACTTCTTTGGCATAGGCATCCGGGTCGTCCTTGCCGAGCAAAGGCGCTGCCCAATGGCCCAACAATTTGTTGCGCCGTGCTTCTGCCTTGAACTTCAGTTCGGCGTCGTGGGCAAACTTGTTCTCAAATGCGTCTTTACGATCATCCATGCTCATGGCGTAAGGTCTCCTCGCCTGAAAGTGTTGCAGCCGGAAAAGTGGGAGTCGGCATCTATCTGTTCAAGCTGTAGCCGAGCGTGGGATACAAGATCAATATCCCGCTCCATTGCTCCGCGACAAGTTTGGACATATTTGCGGTGGAACGGACCAATTGTTGGCTTGTTTGCGCCCGCAAATCGTCTACCACGTGGGCACTGCGCCAACCGAGGGCGCACAGAGGTTATGGTGACATGAAGCAACGCCGCCGCGTTTATGAGGGCAAGGCCAAAATCCTTTATGAAGGGCCCGAGCCCGGAACCCTAATTCAGTTTTTCAAAGACGACGCGACCGCGTTCAACGCTAAGAAGCACGAAATCGTTGAAGGCAAAGGCGTCCTGAACAACAGGATTTCCGAGCACATTTTCACCGCGCTCAACCATATCGGTGTGCCGACGCATTTTGTGCGCCGGCTGAACATGCGCGAACAACTTATCCGCGAAGTTGAGATTATTCCGGTTGAAATCGTGGTGCGCAACATCGCAGCCGGCTCCATGTCCAAGCGTCTGGGCATTGAAGAAGGCACCGTTCTGCCAAGGTCGATCATCGAATTCTACTACAAGTCAGACGAGCTGAATGACCCGATGGTGTCCGAAGAGCATGTCACGGCCTTTGGCTGGGCAACGCCACAAGAGATCGACGACATGATGGCGCTCGCCATCCGGGTCAATGATTTCATGGCCGGCATGTTCATGGGGATCGGCATCCAGTTGGTCGATTTCAAGATCGAATGCGGCCGCCTTTTCGAAGGCGACATGATGCGCATTGTGATTGCCGATGAAATCTCGCCTGATTCATGCCGCCTGTGGGACACCAGAACCAAGGACAAGATGGACAAGGACCGGTTTCGCCAGGAACTGGGCGGTCTGGTCGAAGCCTATACGGAAGTGGCTCGCCGCCTTGGCATCCTGAACGAAAACGAACCGCCGCGCGGCAAGGGTCCTGTCCTTGTTGCCAGCAATGATGCCGAAACCAAGGATTGATGAACCCGCAATGCCATTGACAGCCCGCATCACCGTGACCTTGAAAAACGGCGTCCTTGATCCGCAAGGCAAGGCGATTGAGGGCGCGTTGGAAGCGCTTGATTTCGACGGTGTGGACGGTGTGCGCCAGGGCAAAGTGTTCGATGTCGTCCTGAACCATGATGACAAGGCAAAAGCCGAAAACGACCTGACGGCGATGTGCGAAAAGCTTTTAGCCAATACGGTGATCGAGGATTACGCGGTGGAGCTGACTTAAGGGATGAAAACCGCCGTTCTTCTCCTGCCTGGTCTAAACCGCGACCGCGACATGATCGCCGCGCTCACCAAGATTTCCGGCCAGCCACCGGTCACCATCTGGCAGACCGAGACGGCGATCCCTGACGTCGATCTGATCGTGATTCCGGGCGGCTTTTCTTATGGCGACTATCTGCGCTGCGGTGCCATCGCCGCGCGCATGCCGGTCTTGGACGCGCTCAAAAAGAAAGCCGATCAGGGCGTGCCCGTCATGGGCGTTTGTAACGGCTTTCAAATTCTGTTGGAGGCAGGCCTTTTGCCGGGCGCGTTGATGCGCAATGCCTCTCTGAAATTCGTCTGCAAGAACGTTCAGCTTGAAGTGACCAATGCAGCGACGCGTTTTACGGGCCGATACACTCAGGGCCAGATCATCGACTGCCCGGTCGCGCACCATGACGGCAATTATTTTGCCGATAGTGAGACGCTGGACCGACTGAACGCAAACAACCAGATCGTGTTCCGCTATGCCAACGCTACGAACCCGAACGGATCAGTGCAGGACATTGCCGGTATCACAAATGAAAAAGGCAATGTGCTCGGCATGATGCCCCATCCGGAAAACCTGATCGAGGCCGCCCATGGCGGCAGCGACGGCCGCGCCATCTTTGAAAGTGCGCTTGAACAGGTCGGTTGACCGGCCTCAGACCAGCTGGTCGGGAAAACGAAAGCCGATCTGCCGCAAAACTTCATTGCGATGATACTGCCGCCTTTCATCGCGCACATGGGTGCGCCAGAACTCGGTTGTGGTCCGAAACTCTGCCTGTGTCCGGAAGATCACCGCCAATGGCGTCATCAGCAGGCTGTAATCGACGGGCGTCTGCTGCCAATGCGTTACGAATCGATTGTCGGCATCGCGCTGGTATACCGCCATACGGCCGGCGCGCATGAGAGACGGGATTGGTGACACGGTCCACGGACTGTCAAAATACCGGAACGTGCGTGCGGTAACCACGACATCAGCATCACGCAACGAGGCCTTGGTGATCACCATGCAATAGCCCTCATCCTGCAGGCGTGCATAGGCACCGGCAATCGTGCCCGGTGTCTTGTCGCGTGTATGTTGACCATGCAAACTGACACCACCGCCGTGCACCCGCCGCTCCGGACATTCGGCATGTTTTTCAAGTTGATAGCGATGCGCATCAGCCGAGAAATCGGGCGCCCAGCGGTTTTTGCGAAAGCGCGTCACGAACACTTGCGATGCTTGCCCGGTCATCAGCAGATGCACACAGGCCGCCTCGCACAAACTGCGGCGCTTGATCAGGCCGACAACACCGCCACGCTGCAATGGTAGTGCGCTCGGCCCTTCTGCCGACCCTTTATCGCCGCTGGCCAATTGCGCCAGCCGCGCATTTATTTCCAGATTATGGAGCGTTGGGACAACCACCAGCGTGGCAATGACAACGGCAAAAGCGGTCAGGACACTGGCTTCTCCCCGGTGCGGCCGGAGCCGCCACACCAAAAACGCACCGCAAACAACAAGACCAATGGTCGGCAGCGCCATGACCAAAAAGGCCAGCGGAATGCCGATAACGGTAACCAGACCCAGCACAAAGACCAGATGGCCGATCTCTGAGGCTGCCACCAATCCCAAAAGCCCAAAAAGGATCGCGAAATTGCGAAACCGGCCGGTTCGCTTCTTTTTCGGCTGCCAGCCGCGCGTTTCACTGTCCACCGCCGCGTCGGACATGGAGATCCCCCAAACTGAGGGAACGATGGCAGCGGGCAGCTACAATCGCGTTAATCAGCGCGCAAAAGCGCGCGCCACAGTTAACGGCTGCTAATTGGCAGCGGTAATGAGTTCACCCGGTGTTGTCCGGCTGATCGTGATCTGCTCTGTCACGCTGTTGCACAGGAACACCAAATTTGCGTCCCTTGAAACAAGCTTGATCTTGTAGTGAGCGCCGGTGTGCGTCTCCAGAAAAACATGGTTGCTGTCAGCGTTCAGCCCCGACAACATATTTTCAATCGCCGCCGGACAAGCGTCAAACGCCATATCGGTGCGCATCAATATTTCTTCACCAGCCATCGCCGGTGCGGACATAAAAAAAGCCGTGACGGCAACTGCCGCACGGCGTAATCGCATGCTAGACAAAATGTGGTTCCCCCGATCGTCATGAACCCTCAACTGCTATCAGTTTCGGTCACAGCCCCCGATCGACTGTATCCGAATGGGAAGAGACTATGCGCTACATACGATTCTGCAATTCCGGCACTAAGGAAAACCGGCGATCGATTTTAACCCTGTGCATTGGGGCATTGTTTTTGAGCGGTTGCTTTCTCAACCCCGAGCCGCCCGGCGGACCTTTGAGCGCGGAAGTTGAGGGCACCTCAGCGGTGCGCACGCTGCAACGGGTCAATGAGCGGGCCTTGCGCTGCTGGATCCGGTCAGGTGATCGGGCATTCAGGGATTTGGCTTTGGTACCGGAACTCGATACCCGCACCAATGATCCACGGCTATTGCTGGTCGAAAAGGACAATACGCGCGGGCTGCCCAAACTTGTTATCAGTGCTTCGGAAGGTGACTCGGTCAAAATCACCACCTTCGGGCCGCTGACCGCCAACAGCCTGTCAAACCGCATCAATGGCGATGTTTTGGCCTGGAGTGCCGGGCGCAGCGGCTGCGATTGAACGACACCGCTACGCCTTGTTGCTTTTGCTCGGATCAGCGTCCGTCAAAGAACCAATGCGGGTAGGACCGACGGAATTCGAACTTCGCCTCCCGCCGCGTGACACCAATATCGTCTAATTGTTCATCGGTCAGCTCGGAAAGGTGCATCCGCGTGCGCCGCTTTTGCATCTTCTG
>JBCCRB010000147.1:0-6749 GCA_039208465.1 Pseudomonadota bacterium | reverse complement strand
GTGCCGGCCTATGGTGAAGCGTCCGAAGACATGTTCCGGCTGCTCAATTCATGGACCGTGGTCAACGCGGCCAATGAGCTGGCGCTCAAGCGCGTCAAAGAGGCAAGCAACGTCAAGGACGCTTCACCATAGGCCGGCACTGCGCCGCCGACCACGATCTGGCCTTCGCGCCAGGCGCGCTTGACCTTGTTGACCTGGTGGGCAGCAAGCGCTGTTGCCAGTTCTTCGGCCAGTTCCTTGCGGGACTTGGCGGCCAGAATCTCGTCGGCATCCTGATATTGCAGGAGCGCGCGCGGCATGATCCAGGCGAAGTTTTCGCGCTCATTGGCAAAGTTGAACAAAATGTCTTCGGCGCGTTTTGAGCCTGTTGCCTCAATGTGCCATTCGAGCAGCTTGAGAACCGCTAGCGCGTGAATTTCAGCAATTTCATCATTACCGGCAAGGGAGCCTGACAGCACCGAATCCTTACTCATCATCGTCGGCAAACGCCCTTCCGGGTCATATTGATAGGCAAAGCCGCCCGACATGCCGTTGCCGAAGCCCATGTCAAAATGGCCAAGGTTCAACACGGTGCCATTGGTCATGTATTCGCAGGCAAAATCGCCAACGCCTTCAACAACCGCGGTGGCGCCTGAATTGCGCACGGCAAAACGGTCACCGGCCTGACCTTGAATGAAGGTGCGTCCGCCGGTGGCGCCAAACAGGGCAAAATTGCCGATCAAAACGTTGGGACCGGAGGCGGTGTTGGCCGAACCTTTTGGATCCTTGACGATGATCTCACCGCCGCATGCGCCTTTGCCGACGCCATCGTTACAGGTGCCGGTGTGTTCCAGCGCGATCCCGTCATTACAGAACGCGCCATAGGATTGGCCAGCCGAGCCGTCGGTGCGCACCGTGATCGCACGTGGTTTTAGGAAGCGGCGACCACGCGCGTCGGTGTAGGCGGCCGGTGTCGGCGCATCGGAATGGTTGAGCGTGCGTTCCATGTCGATGGAAAGCTGGCCGCCAACCGTTTTGTTGCGGTTGTTCAGATGCAGGAAGTCGGCGCCTTCAATGACGATGCTTTCCTGGCCACCGTCGAAAAGTGCTGCCTGGACCTGTTTAAGGAGGCTATCATCGACCGCAAAGTCGCGTTCGACATAGATCGGGTTGTCGACGCGGTGCTCGGGCACGATCGACAGCATGGCGCGCAGGTTAAGCTTGCCGACGGATGCCGGATGGTCGAGCAGGTGCAACAGGTCTGAACGGCCACGCGCTTCGCGCAGCGATTTCATGCCGAGAGTGGCGAGGATTTCACGCACTTCATGGGCGATGTTGAGCAGATACTGGCCGAGCGCTCGGGGGTCGCCATCAAACACTTCCGGGTTGGTCGTCAGGCCAGCGGGGCATTTGATGTTGCAGTTTTTCGCCATGACGCATTTGAGCATCATCAGGGCGGTGGTGCCGAACTCAAAGGAATCGCCGCCGAGCAGCGCAGACTTCACAACGTCGGAACCGGTCTGGTGGGCGCCTGAACAGCGCAGTACCACTTTTTGCCTGATGCCGTTGGCGCACAGCGCCTGGTGCACTTCGGCGATGCCGATTTCAGCGGCGCGGCCGGTATATTTAAGTGATGTCACCGAAGCAGCGCCGGTGCCGCCGGTGTTGCCAGCCACGTTGATGACATCGGCGCCAGCCTTGGCGACGCCGACGGCAATCGTGCCGATACCTTCAGACGAGACGAGCTTGACGATAACGCGTACGCGGGCCGCCTTACAGTCATGGATGAGTTGCGCCAGATCCTCGATTGAATAGGTGTCGTGGTGGGGCGGCGGTGATACTAGTTCGACGCCTGGTGTGCCACCGCGCGCAGCGGCGATTTCCACATTGACCTTTGGTGCGGGCAATTGGCCGCCTTCACCGGGCTTTGCGCCCTGGCCGATCTTGATTTCCAGTTCGCGCAGATTTGGGTCGGCCAGATAGCCGGCCCACACGCCGAAGCGTCCCGACGCAAATTGCTTGATCCGCGAGGCGCGGATTGTGCCGTAGCGGGAAATATGCTCGCCGCCTTCACCTGAGTTGGACAGGCCACCGACCATGTTGGTGCCGTGCGCGACCGCTTCGTGCGCGGTGGCGACAAGCGCGCCATGGCTCATCGCACCCGATGTCAGGCAGGGCGTGATTTCAGAGGCCGGTTGCACATCGGTGATTTCGATGGCGTCGGGGGCCGGCTTGATGCGCGATAGATAGTCGAGCGCCCAGTCCTTGGCATCAATGTGCAGCTTACCGGATTGAATCCAGTGCGCCGTGATGTCTTTCTTGAACCGCTCGACGAGCGATTGAGACAACGCATCGAGGCGGGCCAATTGATCGGCTTTCGGGCCGGTGAGCGTCAGTTCGAATTTGCCGGGCCCGACCTGTTCGCAAATCAGGCCACGGATGACGAAATGATTGTTGCCTGCGCGGTTGAACAGCATCATTTCGCGCTTGATGTCATTGGTGTCGGTCAGGAACGTGATGTCGGCGGGGAACGCCAGGACATCCCGCAAGGCCGCCGGGCGCTTGGCGCGCTCTTCGCTCATCATGCGCGAGAAATCGCGATAGCCGGGTGTGATGCGGAACGCATCGATGGCCTTGGGCGACAGTTCGTCAAATGACGTGTTCACATAGCCCGTCTCGTCGATGCCAAAGGCGTCACGCATCTTGTTGAGGGTCAACAGGCGTTTCTGCTCGGCGTCTTCGCCATCATTTGCGTCATCGGCAAATTGAATAGCTTCCTCGGTCAGGTCGACAAAACCGCGCACCGCGGTTGTGCCATAGGAGTGGCCTGCGCCTTCGGAGCGCTCCTTGAAGAGGCCGAGGATCGGGATGTCATTGTCGCTTTGGACCGCAAGCGCGCGCTTGTGCCAATCAGCAATAGACTTTGCAATCACCGAGAAGCCGACACCGCCGACCGGTGAGACCATGTTCGGGAAATAGCGCTTCAAGACCGGATCGGATGTGTCGAGGAAGTTCGGCTCGAAGAATTCGCCGCCCGAGTAGCTTTCCACGGTACACAGGCCGACCTTGCCCATGGTTTTCATCAGGGCCTTTTCGGCTGCCTTGGAGAATTTTTTATAGGCCTCGGTCGGGTTGTCGGCAAAGTTTTGTTCAGCGCGCATACGCACGCCCAGCGCGTAGACAGCAGACGCGCCAAAGCCGAGTGCACAGGCGATATGGTGCGATGAGGAAATCTGGCCGCTTTCAACGATCAGTGATGTTGTCAGGCGCAGGCCTTCTTCGATCAGGCGCTGGTTGACGGCCGAGATCGCGATGGTCATCGGGATGGCGGCCAGATCGGTTGCCACGTGACGATCAGAGATAATGGCGATGCCGCCACCTTTGCGGGCAAAAGCGACGACATTATCAGCCAGGGAATCAATCGCGGCGATCAAGGCCTTTTCGTTGCGGGCATAATCGTCGAGCACCGGCATATAAAGTGATGCGAACTCGGCTACTGGTGTGTGGGCCTGCGCGCGGATGCGCAGCATGTCGCCCATGCGCAGGATCGGTGTGTCGAGCACGATCTGCTTGGCGTTGGTGGGGCCTTTGTACGGCTTTGATCCGATGGCGACGCGCAGCGACATGCCGTCGGCTTCACGGATTGAGTCCAGCGGCGGGTTGGTAACCTGGGCAAAGCGCTGCGAGAAATATTTGGCTACCCCGCCTTCATTGTCCGATAGCGCGTTGATCGCGTTGCCATAGCCCATGGCGGACACTTTTTCCGCGCCGCTTTGCAGCATCGGATCCATCAGGAAGCGGAAGCTTTCCTGATTGTGTGTGTAGGCGACGTAGCGCGCGGCTGTGTTCATGTCGCCATCATAGCGCTTTGCAGCCGTTGCCGGGTCGATGGTCGGCTCGGGCAGGTCTTCAAGGCGCACGCGGGCGTCATGGAGCAGCTTTTCATAATCGCGCTCGGCGGCCAGCATTTCCAGCGCTTCAACGGTGGTAAAGGCGCGGCCTTTGGAATGGTCGAAATACAGCATGCCGCCGGCTTCAATCCGGCCACGACTGATCACGGTTTCTTCAGGGAACGAAATCTGTCCGGCTTCGGACATGACGGCCACATAGTCTTCGGTCTCGATGGAGCGCAGCGGGCGCAGGCCCAAACGGTCCAAACGGGCACCGACAATGTTGCCATCGCCAAAAATCAACGCGGCCGGGCCGTCATTTTTCTCCTCATAGAGCGAAAAGAATTCGAGCATCGCGCAGACTTGCGGCGACAGAGACGCATCATTTTCCCAGGCCGGCGGCATCATGGAGACAACGGCGGTGACCAGATCGAGCTCATCTTCGATAACCCGGCCATGCAGGGTCTGATCAAGGCGGCAGGAATCTGATTGGCCCTTCGGCCGCACGATTGATCTGTTTTTAGCGCGCGCAACCGCGATCTCCGACAGACGGTTCTTCTTGTCGGTGTTCAACTCACCATTGTGCGCCATCAGCCGGAACGGCTGGGCCATGGTCGGGTGCGGATCGGTGTTGGTGGAAAAACGCGTGTGGAAATACAGCATGCGCACGTCATGATCATCTTCGCTCAGATCGGCGAAATAGGGGACGAGTTCATGCGAGTTCAGGCGACCCTTGAAGACCTGGGTGCGCGAAGACAGCGAGAGCGGATAAAGGCCGGCAAGTTCCGGGCGCAGATAGGCTTTTTCCTCGATTGCTAGCAGCACATCATAGATGGCGCGCTCAAAAGCTTTTGCGTCCAAGCCTTCCGGTGCGCCGAAAATCCATTGCCGGATCGGCAATTGCAATTTGCGTGAGGCTTCGTTGATGACCTTATTGTTAACGGTAACATCGCGCTTGAGCATGACTGGCATGCCGGCTTTCGCCAAAGCGCTTTCGATCACCGCTTCAGCCTCGGCATGCTTGGTTTCGTCATCGCACATGAAGAAGTTGCCGACGCCGAATTCGCCCTCTTTGAGCTTTTTGCCGGTCAGACGCGAAAAGAACTTTACCGACAGATCGACGCTGATGCCCGCGCCATCGCCAACGCCTTCGGAAGACATGCCGCCACGGTGCGGCACGGCACACAGTGCCTCATGCCCCTTGAGCAGGAGTTCGTGGGTCTGTTTGCCATCCTTGCGGGTCAAAAAACCCACACCGCAACTGCTTTTTTCCAAGGATGGGTCGTAAAGGCCCACTTTCTGGTTGCTCAGGTTCGACATCCGGCAGTTGCCTCCTTCGGACACATTACTAACGCTCAGCCGCACGGCAGAATTTAGCATATCGGGGTTGCGGCGTCGGGACATGCCAAAAATCATGCAATTTCAGACTGTCATAGGGCGTGCGTTCGGGGTGGAAGCGCCGCCGCCCTTGCCACAGAAAGGACTAAATACAGTTCATGGCAGCGTTTAGCAAGCATCTGGGATATGGACACAATAACGCGCCTTGAGCGCTCTGAAGGTGCGTCGAATTGGCCTGTAGCGCGTCAATGATTGAACATAATCAGGAAAGCGCTATGTTTTAGCTACGGGAAAAATTTTCCGTTTTTGGCCGGTTGATGATGAGCAAACGCGAATTCGACGACAATAAGCCGCTGGGAAAGCGGTTTGACGCCCGTGAAGACGTTCGATCGGCCGAAGAATTTCGCCGGCGCGCGGAGGTGCTCGGCTTTTCGTCTGAAGAAATTGATCGTTTGCTCCGCTTTTACGGGCCGCAAGACCCGCTTGATCCGCGCTGAGGCGACCAAGCGCCCGCTTTTCAAACCGATACGCTTTGGCTATGGCTGATCCTCGAGATCAGACCATGGAGCACATCATGCTTGCCGGGCCGACCGACAAGGACCGTCCAGACCTTTCCAGCTTTGATTGGGCCGATCCGCTGCGCCTTGACAAGCAATTGCGGGATGACGAGCGCATGATGCGCGATGCGGCGCGTGAATTTGCGCATTCGGTGCTGCAACCGCGTGTCACCGAAGCCTATGCCAATGAAACTGTCGATCGTTCCGTCTTTACGGCGATGGGGGAGATGGGCCTTCTGGGCGTTACGATCCCGGAGGATTATGGCGGGCTTGGCGGCTCTTATGTGCAATACGGGTTGGTTGCGCGCGAGATTGAACGCATCGACAGCGGTTATCGTTCCATGATGAGCGTCCAATCATCGCTCGTCATGTACCCGATCTTTGCCTATGGCTCGGAAGCACAGCGCGAAAAATATCTGCCCAAGCTGGCGCGCGGTGAATGGATCGGCTGTTTTGGTCTGACCGAGCCTGATGCCGGCAGCGATCCAGCCGGTATGACAACACGGGCGGAAAAGATCGATGGCGGTTACCGGCTGACCGGCACCAAGATGTGGATTTCCAACAGTCCGATCGCCGATGTGTTCGTCGTTTGGGCCAAGTCCGACGCGCATGGCGGCAAGATCAAGGGTTTTGTGCTCGACAAGGATACAAAAGGCCTGAGCGCGCCGAAAGTTGCCGGTAAACTATCGTTACGCGCTTCGGTGACGGGCGAAATCGTCATGGACGGCGTTGAAGTCGGCGATGAGGCGCTTTTGCCAGGCGTTTCCGGGCTCAAAGGGCCGTTCGGCTGTCTCAACCGTGCCCGGTACGGCATCGCCTGGGGTGTGATGGGTGCCGCCGAAGCCTGCTGGCATGCGGCGCGGCAATATGGGCTGGACCGCAAGCAATTTGGCCGCCCGTTGGCGCAGACGCAATTGTTTCAAAAGAAACTGGCCGACATGCAAACGCAGATTGCGCTTGGCCTTCAAGCGGCGCTGCAGGTTGG
>JBCCRB010000146.1:0-6751 GCA_039208465.1 Pseudomonadota bacterium | reverse complement strand
GGTACCAGCGCATTTCTGACACCGTTCCAGATCGGGCTCCTCGGATTTCCGCTCCTGCTGATCTTGGTCGCCTTCCGCATTCCCTTGGCGGGCGCCATGTTCTTGGTGGGCCTCCTCGGCACGTATCTGATCGCCGGTGATATGCGGATGATGGATAACCAGCTGAAAACATTCACCTATCGGATCTTCACCAACTACTCGCTCTCCATCATCCCGCTGTTCCTGTTAATGAGCGAGTTTGCTACCCGTGGCGGCATGTCGACGGCCTTGTTCAAGGCCGCCGAAGCATGGCTCGGCCATCGGCCTGGTGGCCTTGCCACCGCGGCCATTGGCGCGTCAGCCGGTTTTGGCGCAATCTGCGGATCGTCCCTGGCAACAGCCTCTTCCATGGGCCGGGTCGCACTGCCGGAATTGCGCCGTGCCGGTTATTCCGGGCGTCTGTCAACTGGCGCGCTGGCAGCCGGCGGGACCCTGGGTATTCTCATCCCGCCCTCCATCGTTCTGGTGGTCTATGCAATCCTTGCCGAACAGAACATCGAAAAACTCTTCACGGCCGCCCTGGCGCCGGCAGTTCTTGCCATTGTCGGCTACATGCTCACCGTCGCAATCTACACGCGGCGCGTGCCCGACTGGGGCAACCGCCTGCCGCGCGTTGGCTACCGGGACCGTATGCGCGCTTTAGTACCGGTTTGGCCGGTCCTGGTGATTTTTGCATTGGTGATCGGCGGCATCTACACCGGCGCCTTCTCGCCAACGGCCGCCGCCGCTGTCGGTGTGGCAGGCACGGCCTGTGTTGCGCTGGCAAAGCGGGCGCTGACCTGGACCGCGCTCGGTGAGTCGTTGCTCGAAACAGCAAAAACGTCGGCGATGATTTTTCTGATCATCGTTGCGGCCGCGACCTTCAATTCGTTCCTATCGTCGGCGCAGGTGCCGCAAGCAATGGCACAATGGTTGTTGGAAAGCGCAATAAGCCCATGGACCATACTGATCGCCATCCTGTTGCTTTACCTATTGCTTGGCATGGTCATGGACTCACTGGCCATGATCTTTCTGACCGTGCCGATCTTTGTTCCCATCGTCACGCAGCTTGATTTCGGCATGCCGCCCGATGAAGTCGGCATCTGGTTCGGCATTTTGGTGTTGATGGCCGTTGAAGTCGGGCTGATCACGCCGCCGGTGGGGCTTAATCTGTTTGTAATCAATGCATTAGCCAAGGATGTGCCAATCGCACAAACCTATCGAGGCGTGATTCCGTTTGTGGTGTCAGACATCATCCGGATCGCGATCCTGGTCGCGTTTCCGGTCATAACACTTCAGTTGGTCAGGCTATTATACTAGCACCGGCTTTGCGCTCAATCAGTTAAGCGGCCTTTGCGAGTTGATCCGCGCCTTGCGCCAGCGACGCCTCAAATTGGTCGATGACAGACAAAAACGCTTCGGGCTTGTCCAGGAAAGGCGCATGGCCTGTCCCGTCCATCTTTTTGACCATGCCCGAAAACCCGGTTTGTTCGGCAAAACGGGCAACATAGTCACTGCGGATAAGCGGATCATTGATCGAATTGATGATGCACAAACGCCGACCGGCTTCGATCGCAAGATTGCGCTGATCGCGATTGGTGCCGCGCAACACACTTTGCGCGATTTCGCTGCGGGCTCGACCATCTGCGCGCAACATGGCAGGCACGTGCGTGCCATTTGCCCGAGCACCCAGAGCCAACCGCTCAAACCGCACGGCATCCGTATGGGTGAAGTTGCGTTTGGATGCCAGCAACATCGCAGCGGTAAAATGCATCGCGAACAGCGAGGCGATTGGATTGTTCGGCATGATCGGCATGCCGCAAACCAGTGCGCCACTTACGCCCGGCACACGATCGAGAGCCTCAAGCGCCACATGGCCGCCCAGTGACCATCCGACCAACAGGGCATTTGAAATCTCAGCGTCTTCAAGCGCTTCGCCAACACGGTCGGCCATCGATCCAAAATTGTAGGATTGCGATTGCGGCAGACAGGCCGATTCGCCGTGGCCCGGCAAATCGAACGCAACCAAATCGCGGTCGGCAAGGGCAGGGTGCAGCATGAGGTTTTCGAAAATACCGCCATCGAAGCTATTGCCGTGCAAAAACACAAGGGAAGGGGCTGAGTCGGCTTTAGCCGGCTCCATTCGCCGCATATGCAGGGATGCCGCATACGATTTGTGAATTTGAATTGTGCCAGTCATGACAATAGTATGCCCGGCTAGTATAAAATTCCACTTCCAGGATTAGTTCGAATTTTAACGAATACAGGAAAAGAGCTCGAAAAGGGCAGGATTATTTGCTTGATTTTGTAATATTATTACTGGCGATCTCGGTGTTCTCATCGCAGGTTTGGTCCACAGCTGTCCATTTCGAAATGTCGGAGATGCAATCGGGGGCGAAGATCGTGATCGCGATGGTCATCATCGGTCTGATCACGCTTTGCAGCATTGTCGCCCGTTTCGAACAACCGCCGCTTGCTCAATATGCAGGCGCAGCCATGCTGCTGGGTTCATTGGCAGTGTTTTGGTGGGCAATTCGTGAGACCCGGAGCGCCAAACTGCGGGCTGTCTTCACCACCAAAAATCCCCACACCTTGGTTCAAACGGGCCCCTATGCCTATGTCCGCCATCCCTTCTATTCGTCCTACGTCTTGTTCTGGCTCGGTCTGGCGCTGGGATCATGGTCGATCATCGGCGGCGCCTTCTTCATCCTGTTGTTCATCATCTATTGGCGCGCCGCTGCCGATGAGGAGCAGAAATTTCTAACCACAGATATGGCCGATGCTTATCGCGCGTTTGCCGACAAAAGGGCGCGGTTGGTCCCACCGTTCCTGTAACGAGGCTCGCAATCGTGGTGCTGCGCGACCTATTGTGGTGCGGCGATCAATAATCGCGTTCAAAGAACACGCCGATCTTTGATTCCCCGTCACCGGAAACGCTGCCCCGCGCCGTCAGGCTTTCGGTTAAATCAAGGTTGATCGTCGCTTCAGTTTCCTGCCCCGTCTCAATGCCGAGATAGACGCGGTCACTGATGTATGTGCCCGCACGCACCGCCGCATTGCCTTCCCCGTCATCCACCACATCAAGATTGTCGAGGCCGATCAGAGCGCGGGTTGCGCCAAAAAGGCTCGTCGATTGACCACTGAGTTCCGAGACGGCATTGGCAAGCCGGAGGATCTGCACCGGTGAAAGCTCAGAAACCGAACGCCCGAAGACGATGCGCGCGATCACTTCGTCCTGCGGCAGGGCAGGCGCGGATGAAAAGATCACCGACAGATCGCTCGGACTGCCCGTGACGGTTACGGTCGCAACGACATCGCCAGCCTGCGTGTTCGCAACAAAATTCAAGATGGGATCCAGGTCACCGGCCAGAACAATCCGGCCGCTATCAAAATCCAGCCGCTGCGACAGGATTTCAAGCCGCCCGCGACGCAGGTCAAATCGGCCGATCGGCGCCACATTGGTCACAGGTCCCGTCAACCGGATGCGCCCACCCAGTTCGGCATCAAGCCCACGCCCACGCACAAAGATTTGCGATGGCGCATTGATCGTCAGGTCCAAACGCAGCGGCGAGGACGCGGTGCCACTTGATTGCGCAGGCGTAACCCGTGCGATCCTGTTTAGCGTCTCCTGGGCGGTGGCACTGGGGTTGATGTGATTGACCTGCGGAAGATCGACCGCCGCGCCCAAAACTTCCGGCACGACAATCTCGGTGCGCGCCAAATTGATCGTGCCGCTCAGCGCCGGCGCGGAAACCAGCAGACCACTGAGCCGTAGATCACCATTCACCGTCGTGGCAAAGGTTTGGCCATCACTGTAAGGTACCTCGATAAGGTCAATCTGAATGTCCGCCGGTAGGCCGCCGGTCAGCCCGATACTGCCACTGCCGGTAAAGCGCCCGTTATCACGGACCCGACCGGCTAGCTGCCTAATCGTGATGCGTTCGCCTTCAAAACCCGCCAAAGCATCAACGCTACCAACCTCCAGGTTGGACAACGGGTCGACGAGCGACGCACCGCGAATGGAAACCAACCCATTGGTCCGCGGCGCGGAAAGAGCGCCGTCGATGACAAGCGAGAACTCGGCCGCGCCATCAAGCCGGGTGCCGCGTGAAGCCAGGGCACCTTGCGCCAGCGACAGGGGCGCAACACCTTCCAGTTGAAGATTGAGCGTGCCAGCGTCAACCGCGATGGCGCCGCTGCCATTTGCCTGCAACCCTTGTCCGTTCTGGGCTGTGGCACGAACAAATTGCACGCTTTGGCCGCGATTAAGGACAACCAGATCCGCATCGAGGGATGCTGGCGAGATGTTTGCCGACGCAAGACCCCCGATAGCCACATCGTCCAGACGCGTATCGACCGCAAGCCGCTCTGGCGTCCCGGACAAAGTGGCACGCAGCGCCGCGATACTGAGCGTACCACTCGCCACAATTTGCCTACCATCGATCGTGCCCGATAGTTGCTGCGCACCGAACAGATCAGTCACGTCAAGTTCTGCGTTTCCGGATTGGACCGCCACACCGCCGACCGAAACGCCGGCAAGCTGCATCGACAGGCCCGCGCCCTGTCGCGCGTCTGCGCGTGGCGAAAGCGTCAGCAACCCTGAAGCCGTTCCCCGTGCCGATTGGCCAGCCAGCGCTGCCAATGGGGCAAGGTCCCGTGTTTCAAAATTGAGCGCGCCGGTCAGTGCACCGGTCTCGTTGCGGCGCAGATCACCGCTGAGATCGGCCCCGGCATAGCGCAGATCGATGGATGACATCTCCTGGCTCTGCCCATCGACCGTAATCAGCGATGTGCCGGAAAGGACCTGGCCACCGATTAGCCCATCCAGCGTAATGCCGCCCGCCGCGGAGACTGTACCGATCGTGCCATCAAACGCAGAAACAAAATCCTCGATCCTTTGATCGCCGATCATCGCGTTTGGTAGGCGTGCGTTCAGCCGCGCATCATAGTCGGGACCAGTTCCTGAAACGGTGCCGTCAATGGAAAGAGCGCCACTACCGGCCTCCACGACTAAGGACAGATCGCTCAGCGCGACATCAAGATCAAGCGCAGAGCCTTCCGGCGCCAAAACACCGTCAGCGGCGACACCTATCTGATTGTTCTGCAACCGCAAATCTGTGATCCGGGTACCATCTTCGTCCCGAACCACAGAACCGGAAACATCAGTGGTACCCGCAAACAGCCTGGTCAGGGTCTCCTCACCGCCCGCAATATCCGATGCGCCGTCGAGCGTGATATCCAAAGCACCGGTCAGCGCATCAATCACGCCATCGATCGAAAAGTCTCCCCGCCCATCGGCGGCAAAGCCGAGCACGGGTTCAAACGCACGTAATTGGTCGATACCGGCGGTTAATTCACCATCGAAACGCGTTCCATTGATCCGTCCCGCAGCTGAAAGCGCCCATCCGGTGGAGGCCAAACTGGCCCGATCGATCACAAGGGGCTGACCCTCCTGCCAAATGCCGACGCCGGTCACATCAAGGCCATCGCGCAACAGGTTGGTGACACCCGGATCAGAAACAACGATCCCGTCGACCTGCGTATCAAGCTGAAAATCGATCGCCCGGCTCGTGTCTGCCGATCGCCGCAAGAGGCCTTCAAGGGTCGCTGCCACGCGCGCCACCGACGCGTCGCCGGCACGCAACTCCGTACCGCTCACGCGCGCCATCAACGCCTGTCGTCGATCATGCACATAGTCGATGTCGGCCGCCAACGATCGGACCGCTGTCGCTTCCCCAAACGGCAGGACAACGGGCGCCCCGTCGGGCGCCTCGATACCAAGGCTGACATCAGCCTCAAGCAGCATGCCGCTCTCATCGACCATCGCCGTGCCGGTCAGAACCGATTGGGCTGTTGATACATCCAGCGCATTGAGCGTGATCGCGCCATTGTCGGCGAGCTGCGCTTCGGCAACAATACGACTGGAGCCACCAAAAAATGCAGCCAGCCGCTGCGAGACGAGCGGAGCCAATTGCGCGTTAACATCGACCGCGACTTGGGTGGCGCTGCGCTGACGCACCGTATTGAGCGTGCCGACTATAAGTTGACGACCATCGGCATCAAAGCGCAGATCGACCTGCAGCGCATCGGCTGGCCCGCCGCCGGCAACGGTAAAGGCAACGGCCGGTCGCCCGGGAATGCCAAGCGCGTGCGCCAAAAGACCTTCGGCTGGCTCCGCGCCCCTTACATTCAGCACCACTTCATTGGTCTCGCGCTGATAGGTCGAAACCAATACAAATTGCCCGTTGCGCCCGTCTTGCCGTTCAACGGCCAGTTCTGCGTCAACACCGCCGCCTTCCAGCGCCAAATTGCCATTGACCGAAAACACAGCAGCAACGCCCAAGACCGGCTCAGCAAGCGTGACACGGTCAACCGACAAATCACCGATGCGCGTGGCGATCGGCAATTCAGGAATTTGAAAACTGCGCGCTTGCATCTCGGGCCGGGCAGGGGCCGGAACAGGCGCACGCGTTACATCAATGCGCGCAGCGCTCAGCCGCTCAATCTGCAACCGCCCACGCAACAGGGCCGACCGGTCCCATATCAGGGCCGGCTCGACAATCGTCAGCCAAACACCTTCACGGTCAGCGATGGTGATGCTTTGCAGACTGACATTGGAAGAAAGTGTGCCCCGTAATCCGTTGAGCCGGATCTGCTGGTCCGGCGTCGATAGTTGGTTTTCAACAAATTGGATGAAGGCCGAACGCTCAGCCTCTTCCTGCGCCATCGCGGG
>JBCCRB010000145.1:0-6765 GCA_039208465.1 Pseudomonadota bacterium | reverse complement strand
CCAGGAACCGGATCAGGTTGGCGATGTTCTCCTCAGAACCGGCCAGCAAATATTGCAGCGTCAGAAAATAGGCGCGCAAATCCTGCGCCTTGCCGGGAATATATTTTAGCAATTGCGGGATCGCCCGCAGCATCTTCATCTGGCTTGAGCCAGCCGACCCGCCCTTCTTGTGCTTGCCGCGCAGGCGCTTGAGCAAGCCGAGCGCACCGCCGGTCGGCTTGGACATGTCAAAATCGCCCATCTTCGTCAGCTTGACGATGTCAGCGGCAGCGAGCGAGCAAACGGTGCAATCATTGTTGGCCCGTGCCTCTTCAAGCCACGGTGTCAGCGCCTGCACATGATCTTCGAGGAAAATCATGTTGGCCAACACAATGTCGCCGCCCAAAATATCGGCCCGGCAGGCATCCTTTGCCGCCGGATCATCAGCCCAGTCGGCAACAGCATGCAGCCGCAAATCAAGGCCGGGGATTTCGCGCGCCAAAACGGCGCTGGCACGCTGAGCGGTCGCCGACATATGATTGTCGAGCGTCACGATGACGACCTTGACCGGAACCGGGGCTACCGATGCGGCAGCCAATTTCGCCTCAGCGGGCGTAATGTGCTTTTGCATCGTACAATGTCTCAACGGTAATTGGATTGAAGCCGCGCTCAGCGGCGAAGTTCTCTGTGTTGCGGCGTGCCTTGCCGCGCACGAAAAACGGGATTTTCTTCAGCTCCTGTTCGGCATCGCTGGTCCAGGCGAGCGCGTCGGCGGTAGCGGCAGCAGCTTGCTCGGGCTTATGGTTCTCATTGGCGTGGACAGCGGCCAGATGCGATGCTTGCGCATCATCATTGAATTCAAAATCATCGCGGAACATCTGCAGCAAATGCTCCTCAAGGCCCATCATCAGCGGATGAACCCAGGAATCGAAGATGACATTGGCCCCTTCAAAACCCATTTGCGGCGAGAAGCGCGCCGGAAAATCCTGCACATGAACCGGCGATGAAATGACGGCGCACGGGATGCGCAAGCGCTTGGCGACATGGCGCTCCATCTGCGTGCCGAGCACAAGCTCCGGCTGTGCAGCAACAATCGCGTCTTCGACCGCCAAATGATCGTCGGTGATCAGCGCTTCAACGCCATAGTCTTCCGCGGCAACACGGACATCACGTGCAAATTCCCGCACATAGGTGCCGAGGCCGCAGACTTTGAAACCGAGTTCCTGTTCGGCAATCCGTGCGGCAGCAATCGCGTGCGTCGCATCACCAAAGATGAACACGCGTTTGCCCGTCAGATAGTTGGAATCAATCGACCGCGAATACCAGGAAAGGCGCTCGTTCTGCGCCTCCAGCACCGGCGCCGGATCTACCTCGGCAAGGGCCGCAACCGCATGAACAAATTCCTTCGTTGCGTTCACACCAATGGGTTGAATATCGACGACGGGCTGCCGGAAAGTCCGTTTCAACCATTGCGCCGCTTGACCCGCAATTTCCGGATAAAGCACGATGTTGAAATCGGCATTGGGCAACAGGGTCAGATCATAGGGAGACGCATGCAGCGGCGCGACCACATTGATGTCGACGCCGAGCGATTCCACCAGATTGACCACTTCAACCACATCGTCGCGGTTGCGAAAGCCGAGCGCAGTCGGGCCAAGAATGTTGCAACTTTTAGGTGCATCAGGCGCCTTCGGCGCGGGCGTCCGGCCACCGGCAAATCCACGCACCAATTGGAAGAATGTTTCCGAGGCGCCCCAATTCTCTTTCTTCTGGTAGGACGGCAGATCAAGCGGGATCACCGGGATATCCAGCCCGAGCGTTTTCGCCAGCCCAGACGGATCATCCTGCAGCAATTCCGCCGTACAGGAGGCGCCAACGATGATGGCGCGTGGATCAAATCGTTCCACCGCATCACGGCAGGCCGTCTTGAAGATTTCCGCCGTATCGGCGCCCAGATCACGCGCCTGAAAAGTTGTGTAGGTAACCGGCGGGCGCGATTTGCGCCGCTCGATCATCGTAAACAGCAGATCGGCATAGGTGTCGCCCTGCGGCGCATGCAGCACATAGTGCAAATCGCGCATTGAAGCGGCAACGCGCATCGCACCAACATGCGGCGGGCCTTCATAGGTCCACATCGTCAGCTGCATCAGGCCGCCTCCTCTGCAAGAGAAAGCGCCAGTTTTTCCCGCCGACGCAGCGGCCGCGCGAACAGTTCGGCCAAATCGCCGGCCTGGTCATATCCCTGGATCGGCGTGAAGGCGAATTCGATCGACCATTTGGTGGCACGGCCTTCTGCTTCAAACGGATTGCCAAGCCCCATGCCGCAGATAATCAGGTCAGGATTGGCCGCGCGGGCCCGGTCGATCTGTCGTTCAACATCCTGCCCTTCCGCCATTTGCACTTCTGCGGGCAGAACGGCCAATTCGGGATCGACAATCGCCTTGTTGAGGAACGGCGTACCGATCTCGACGATATCAGCGCCGACTTCCCTGTACATGAAGCGCGCCAAAGCCGGCTCCAACTGGCTGTCTGGGAAGAAGAACAAACGCTTGCCGGCAAGATCGGCGCGATAGTTTTCCAGGGCGCGTTTGGCCCGCTCACGGCCGCTTTGCACCACACTGTCAAAATGAGCCCGCGACACACCAAACGCTTCAGCGGCCGCCCAAAGCCAGGCGGTGGTACCCTCCGCGCCAAGTGGCATCGGCGCTGTCAGGCGCTGCGCGCCGCGCTTTTCAAAAAGATGCGCCGTTTCAGTGAGATAGGGCTGCGCGAGCAACAGTTTTGTTTGCCCGCCGACCTGCATCTGTTCAAGGCCCGAACGGGCTGGCAGGAACGAGACCGGGCCGACACCCAACTGATCGAAAATACGGCTGAACTGATCTTCGACGACATCGGCAAGGCACCCGGCGACGATCAGATTGGCAGGCGCATCGGCCGGTGCAGACGGCAGCTCTTCGACAAGCGACTTGAGAAAATTGTCTTCGCCCTGTGTAAAAGTCGTCTCAATCCCGCTGCCCGAATAGGAAAGAACCCGTAGATCCGGGCCATGCAATTTGCCGAGGCGTTGCGCAGCCCGCGGCAGGTCCAGCTTGATGACTTCCGACGGGCACGACCCGACCAGCACGAGCATCTTGATATCAGGGCGCCGGGCAACCAGCCGCGCAACAACCTTGTCGAGCTCGTCATTCATGTCGGCCATGCCCGACAGATCGCGATCATCGATGATGGCTGTGCCGAATCGCGGTTCGGAGAAAATCATCACACCGGCGGCCGATTGCATCAGATGGGCGCATGTGCGTGATCCAACGATCAGGAAAAACGCGTCCTGCACTTTGCGGTGCAGCCAGATGATGGAGGTCAATCCACAGAAAACTTCATGCTGACCACGCTCGCGGATCGCCGAAACCGGGCCGGCTTCTGAGAGAGATTTGGCAACATGGGGCGGCACATGCGTGTTCATCAGGCCAACCCAACATCATGCGACAGCGCCATTTTGCTCGACTGCAGCCGCGCCAAACGGAGCTTCCAGATAAACTGCCCGGCGTTGATGACATAGGCTGCATAAGCGCTGAGCGCGAGCCACATCAAGCCGCTGGGCGCTAGCCACCCGCCGAATGTCGCCAGCAAATAAGCGGTATGCAGCGCGAGAACGAGGATGGAGAACACATCTTCCCAGAAGAACGCGCGCGCGAACAAATACTGGCCAAAGACCACCTTCTCCCAGATCGCACCGGTCACCATGATTGTGTAGAGGACGGCCGTTTTTACAATAATTGATAGGTCGGCAGCGAAAAGGCCCTCTCCGGTCACCAGAAAGCGCGCGATCAGCACGACGCTGACCAGGAAAACCAGAAACTGCAAAGGCGCCAAAACACCTTGAACCACCGTCCAACGCGTTGTGTCGCGCCGGTGCTTTTGTTCCGGTGTGTAAAGCGGTACCGCTGTTCCCTGATGTGCCGATGGGTCAAGCATTGACCGTACAGCCTCCCTTTGAATTGCCTAAAGATTAGCCGCTCGGCACGAAGTGTCAACTTTAATTGACGTTTATTTTTGTTTACATACGGCGTCACCTTCGCCATTCTTGTCTTGTTCGGCAGTTGACACGCTTCGTTCGGCTGCACGAATGGCCACCGCGCAGCAGCCAAAGGCGGCTTAAGCGCAAATGAAACGGGTCGATCGGGTTAGTTTTTTCGGGAGATCCACGACAGCAGAATTGCTGGCATGGAACGTGATGACGACAGGTCTGGCGGAGGCACACCGGTCAAATTAGATTTTGACCGGGACGATATTGTTGACGGTTTTGTTGGCGAAACACCAATTGTGGAGGACAATGAACCGGACGCAAACGTCACCGACTTTCTGCAGTCTGTCATCCACAACCATGTGCTGAGGGCGGCGATCGACCGCCTCGAGTCGCGCGAAACTTTCAAACAGGTCTTTGAAAAACGGGTTGAGACCTTTTCGGCCCTCGTCGCTGACTACGTAACGGCATCAAAGTTCAGCCAATCCACGAAGTTGAGTGATCACTCAATATTGTCCGATGAGGATTTGGTCAGCCAGTTGATCGCGTTGACAGGCGACATTCGCGGTGGATTTGAGGTTCTCGAGCGGGCAGCGCAGTCTTTGGGCAAGCATTGGGAAGCCGACACCAGGAACTTTCTGGAGGTCACCATCGGCATGAGCCGGCTGCAGCTTTTGATGCGCAAGCTCGTCGAACGGATCCAGCAGAACACCGCGCTCAAATTTGTCGGAACGGCCCTTATTGCGGTACCGGCCGGCGAAGAACACACTTTTGGCCAATGCATGCTCGATGAGATCCTGCGCGCACACGGGTGGCGCACTGTAATGGTCAATCCCGACAAGCCGGGCGAACTGGCCAAACGCGTCAAAAAGGAAGCGGCAAATCTAGTTTGCCTTTCATGGCTCTCATCCCATTTGGAAGAGGCCGTGAACGAGGATATTTCAGTGTTTCAACGCTTGCCACTGAATGAACGGCCGATTTTGATCGCTGGCGGTTTGGCTTCGCAGCGAAAAGACAAGTGGATGGTCAGCCACGGCGTTGACCAGGTGTGCGACAACGCCTATTCGGCAATAACAATTGCATCTCAACTTGTTGATATCCTTGAAAACAATGCAAAGAGCTCGCGCGGTCGATCTGTTTCCGAATTGTTTGGCGGGCGGGTGTAGATGGAACAGAAATTAGTTCGCCCGCTCCATAAGCCATTTTCGCAATCCAGCAGGGTGTTTCAGGATTTGGGCGCCGATACGGTTGCCGCCCTCGCCTCCATCGGCGCAGACATTACGATGATCGTCACCTCGCAGGGCGACATCGTCGATGTCGCTTATGCAGACGAATCGCTCGACCGCTACGATCTGGATGATTGGGTTGGCCGCAAATGGACAGCCACCGTTACCCCGGAATGCCGCGAGAAGATCGAGGAACTGCTCGATGAAAACGCCCAAAGCGGCAACACGCGCAGACGGCAGGTGAACCATCCGACGCAAGGATTGGCCGATCTGCCGATTGAATACTCGCTTTTAAGCGTCGAAGGCCTGCCCTACAAAATCGCGATCGGCGATGATTTGAGGCGCATGTCCCAGCTACAACAGCAGCTGGTCAAGGTTCAGGTAGAACTGGAAAGCGAATACCGTCGCATCCGTGAAGCAGAAAGCCGCTACCGGACCATATTCCACAAAGCGGACCTGCCCATCGCGGTGGTTGATGGCGACAATTACGCGATCGTTGACCTTAACCTGTCGGCGACGAACTTCATGCGCCTTTCCGCCGCCAAGGTGATCGGCAAGCCGATCCACAATGCAATCCACCGCGAATCGCGCTCACATCTGGAAGAAGCAATCGACGCGGCGCGCCATGGCGGCAGCCGGCAACATGTGCGGCTGCGCTTAAATGATGATCTGGAAGTGCAGGCAAACGTTGAACCCTATCGCGAAAACGGCCGCAGCAATGTGATGGTTACTTTCCAGCCAGCCGATAGCGCCAAACAACATGCTAGCGACATGACGGACGCCATCGCGCTCGACAGTTTTCCTGAGGCGCTCGTCATCATCAATCGCGATGGCACGATCGTCAGCCCCAATGAGCGCTTTTTGGACTTGATTCATGTGCTCAATCGCTCGCTGCTGATCGACCGCAATTTGAACACTTGGCTCGGCGCGTCTGCGGTCGATCTCCAGGTCCTCCTCACACGCGTCAAAGAAGAAGGCCAGGTGCGGCAATTTTCAACGATGATTCGCGACGAGATCGGCACGACAACGCCGGTTCTGGTTTCAGCGGCGCGCTACGAAGGCGATGATAAAATCGGCGTGGTCATCACCGAAAACCAGCGCCGCGAAGCTCAATTCTCAGTCGCACCGCCCTCCTCCGATCACGGCGCGTCGGACTTCTCACAGCTCGTTGGCCGTGTACCGTTGAAAGAACTGATCCGCGAAGCGGTCGATGTGATCGAGAAATTGTGCATTGAGGCGGCCCTGCGTCAAACCGACAATAACCGCGCTTCCGCCGCAGATATGCTCGGCCTATCCCGTCAAAGCCTCTACATCAAGCTGAAACGGCACAATCTGGAAGATTTTGGCAGCGATAGCTGACAGTGATGACTGTCAATTTTAATTGACAGTCATCACTGTCAGATTTACCCTGCCGACATGGCAGATAGCTCTAAATCAACCTATGCATTGCCGCCGATGGGAACCACTTCGCTTCCCACGCCGGGTGCCATCCTTGAGCTATACAAGCCCATTACCTGGTTCCCGCCCATGTGGGCCTAT
>JBCCRB010000144.1:0-6797 GCA_039208465.1 Pseudomonadota bacterium | reverse complement strand
GTTTCACTTTCTGGCCGAAGAAGGTCGTTGCGTACCCGGCATCGAATTTTCTGCCAAAACCATCTTGCGCATCGGCGTGGCGCTGCTAGGGGCGCGGGTCAGCGTTGAATTGCTGGTGGGTCTGGGGCCGGAATTAATCGCGCTTGTGGTCGCCGCCGTACTGGCAACGATCGGTTTTGCAATCGGTATCGCCCGGCTCTTGGGACGCGATTTGAACTTTGCCATTTTGACGGGCGGGTCGGTCGCGATCTGTGGGGCATCGGCTGCCATGGCGATTTCAGCTGTCTTGCCGCGCAATGAGCAGTCTGAACGTCATCTAATTTTCACCGTCCTTGCCGTGACCGTCATGAGCACGGTGGCGATGATTGCGTATCCGATCCTTGCTCAAGTGCTGGACTTGGATTTCCGCCAAAGCGGTGTCTTCCTCGGCGGGACAATCCATGATGTCGCGCAAGTTGTGGGCGCCGGATTTTCTGTCTCCGAGCAAACGGGTGAAGCGGCGACGCTGGTCAAGCTCATGCGCGTGACGATGCTCGCGCCTGTCGTCTTGGTGATCGCTCTCGTCGTTCGCCAATCGGTCGGCAATGGTGATGAAACGGGCAAGCGACCGCCGCTGATCCCGTTTTTTGTTTTGATGTTTCTTGTCTTCGCCGCGTTGAATTCGTTCCATCTGATGCCAATGGCGGTGGCCGACATCATGGCGAGTGTTTCGCGTTGGGCGTTGTTGATTTCAATCGCAGCAGTCGGGATGAAGACATCGCTGCGCCGGATGCTTGATGTCGGTGGCCCGGCGATTTTTCTCATCACCGCCGAGACCGTTTTTATTGCCGTTTTTGTTCTGACAGGCGTTTTGCTCCTCGGCCGTTAGTCGATCGATTCACTCCGCTGCCATTGCCATCGGCGCTGCCACTGGATGATTGTCCTGCGTGACCGTCTCCTGGCTTGTCGCATTATCGGAACGCCTGCGCGCATAAACGAGAGCGAACATGGGCGGTGTGAAGTAGAAGGAAATCACGGTCGACAACAAAACGCCACCGGCAACCGCCATGGCAAAGGGTGGCCAGAACCCGCCCCCCGCCAGGATCAACGGCAGAAACCCGCCAAATGTGGTGATCGTGGTTGAGATGATGTGCCGGCTTGAGCCCATGACCACGCCAACCATGGCATCGCGGTCGCCGTTCCGTGCCGCCTCATTGTCACGCAAACCGGTCATGATGATGATCGCTGCGTTGATGGAAACGCCGATTGATCCGATCACGCCGATGATTGCGTTGATGCCGAATGGGTATTGGAAGACAGCCAGCGCGAAAATCGACAGGCCTGCAGACAGGACCGAGACGATCAAGGCAACGATGGTCAGTCGGAACGAGTTGAACGTCATGACAATTGTCGCGATCGTCAGCGTGACGATCATGCCAACTGAGGCCAAAAGGTTGCCGAGCGTGTTGGCACGCGCGTCACTGTCACCGCCAAGTTCAAGCCGGTAACCGGCGGGCAGGGTATAACCGGTTTCAGCCAGTTCGGCCTGGACCACTTTCAACGCTTCTTCCGGCAGGACTTCACGCAGGGTGAAGCCCTGAACCGTGTTGACCCGTTCGCCGTTACGCCTGGTGATGGAAGCATCACTTGGCAGCAGGCTGATATCGGCAATGGCCGACAAGGGCGTTGCCGCGAACGCGCCGCTGGCCGCGCTTTGAGCCGACTGCGTGGAGACGATGGGCAGATCGCGGATGGCGGTCAGATCACCGCGCACACCATCACCCAATTGAACCCGGACAGGAAGCTGTTCGGTGCCTTCCAGCATGGATCCGCCGGTCACGCCTTCCAGGCCAGCCTGAAGCTGGCGGGCGACGGAGGACAAATCCAGGCCCATGGAGCGGGCAAGCTGTTCGTCGATGTCGACAACAATTTTCGGGGCGCCAGCACCTGCGGTTGTGCGCGCGAGCACGACGCTGTCGACCGAAGAGAGCATGACCATCAGATCGTCGCCGATCTCGCGCAGTGTATCGAGATCCGGGCCGACAACCCGCAACTCAACCGGTGCCGCCACCGGCGGGCCCTGAACGAGGCCGCGCACCAGCACTTGGGCTTCCGGCGCTTCGTCACTCAATGTCCGTTCAAGGCGCGTCACCAGTTCTTCCGTCGCTGCCGGAGACGCCGTGGTGATCAGTGCTTGGGCATAGCCGGGTGCATCTTCACGGCCGCCCGTGATGTTGTAGTAAAAGGCAGGCCCGGACCGACCAATGGTCCAACTGATGCTGGTGATGCCCGCCTCTGCGCGCAGCAGATCATCGACACGATCAACGATTTGCCGTGTCTGCGTGATCGCCGTGCCGCCCGTCATTTCCAGTTCAACGTAAAACTGGTCACGGTCAACGCCCGGGAAGAACTGGGCTGTGAGCGTCGGCATGGAGGCAAAGCCAATCACGGGCAGTACAAGCGCAAATGCGATGGCGCGGACCGGGTTGTTGACCGCCAGCTTCAGGGAGCGTGCGAACAAGCGGGCGATAAAACCGCCTGGAATTCCAGCATTGAAGAAGTTGGTCGCGCCTTGGGCGGGCATCAGCCAGCCAGCGATGGCTGGTGTCACGGTCAGCGCGATGATGAGTGACCACACCAGCATGATGACTACGGCGATGGCGATCGAGCCGACAAAGTCACCGGCAGGACCCGGGAGCAGGATCATCGGTGTGAAGGACAAGGCGGTCGTGACCGTAGAGGCAAATAGCGGGGCGGCGAGCCGGCGCACGGAATCGCGGACCGCTTCAATGCGTGCCATGCCTTTGCGGATGCGTTGGGCCACCTCGTCGGTCATGACGATGCCGGCATCGACCAGCAGGCCAAGGGCAACGATCAGTCCGGTCACCGACATCTGGTGGATGGCCAGGCCGATGAAGTTCATCGTGGCCAGCGTTGCCAGGGTCACGACCGGTAGGATCAAGGCGACGATAATGGCTGCGCGCACGCCCAAAGTGATCAGCAAAACGCCTACAACCAAGCTGACGCCAATGGCCATGTTGGTGCCCACCTCGGCCAAACGGTCGGCGGTGTAGGTAGATTGGTCAAAGACGAGTTCCAGCGTCATTCCGGCTGGCACAGTGGGTTGGAAAGCCTCGATCTCTTCACGCACAAAGCCTGCCCAAGCGTCGATCTGAAGTCCTTCCTGCAGCACGGTGGAGATCAGGATCGCCGGGCGTCCATCCTGGATCACCATTTCGGCAAGTGGGAGGCGGGGGCCCCGTTCGATGGTGGCGATGTCGGCCAGTCGGGTGGCGGCGCCATTTTGTGACTCACGCACGACGATGGATTTGAGGCGGTCGAGGGCGGTGATTTCACCGGTGACTTCCAGGACGAAATCGCTTTGCGTATCGCGCAGACGACCGGCCTGCACCTTGGCATCGGCGGCGCTGATGGAGGCCGATACCATGTCGGCGGTCAGCCCCAGTGCGGCGGTTTTCTGCGGATCTAACGTGACAAGGACTTCTTCTTCGGGGGCGCCGAAGACATCGACCGCTTTGGTGCCGGGGATGCGCCGCAGTTGGTCAGCGAGCGCTTCGGCGTAGCGACCGGCGATCGTCATCGGCACGCCATCATGGTTTGTGGAAAGCGCGGCAGTAACCGAATAGGCCGTTATGCCTTCTGCATTAAACTCGGGTTCTAGCGCGCCGGCGGGAAATTCGGCGCGAGCATCGTCGAGTGCGTCGCGTACTTCCGACCAAACCTGTTCAATGCGGCCGCCTTCCAGCGTTTCCACCAGTTCGATCTGGATAATGGAAATGCCAGTAGAGGAGACCGACGTCACTGTGTCGACTTCCGGGACTTCTTTCAAAACCTCTTCTATTTCGGCGGTGACAAGTGTCTCCACGCGGCCGGGCGAGGCGCCCGGAAACGGCGTTGTGACGGAGGCGAACAGGTTGGTAATCGTTGGATCTTCCTGGCGGCCGATGGACAGCAAGGCTGCCAGGCCGCTGGCGACAAGCACCATCAGGATCAGGAAGACAAGACGCGGTTGGCGAAAGGTGATCGTTTCCATTATTGCGATCCCGCTTATTGGTTGGTGCGGATGGTTTGGCCGGCCACAACACGGTGCAGACCATCAATGATCAGTTCGGCTTCGGGCGTGAATGTTCCGCGTACATAGGCGTTGCGCTCATCGACATGGATCAGCTCCACCGCTTCAATGCCAACTGTTGGTGTTTCGCCTCGCTGGACCGTTTTGATGGTCCACAAGCCGCGCACACCGTCTTCAATGGCGGTCAGTGGAATCCAAGCACCTTCTTGATCAATTTGTTCGGTGATAAGCATTTGACCGGTTTGGCCGAATGATAAACTGGCGCCCTCGGCTAAGCGCGCGCGTACGGTTTGGGTTCTGGTAACCGGGTCGAGTTGTGGCAGAACGCCGACAATCTGTGCGTCAAATTCGCGGTCTCCAAAGGAAACACTGACGGCTTGGCCCTCGTTCAGCGATACTGCCAAGTCAGGGTCGATGCCAACCCGGAAAACCGGCGCCGCGTCCTCGACCAGCGACAGGATCGCCTGGCCGCCGCCGACCGTCGTGCCTGGGTCGACGTGCCGCGTATTGATCGTACCAGCAAAGGGCGCGGTGATGGTCAGCTTTTCCAGTTGCACATCGATGGATGCGAGCGCGGCATCCATTTCCGCGAGCCGTGAATCAAGCTCTACCAAGCCAAGGCGGGTCTGATCGAGCGTTTGATTGCTTGCGAAGCCGCGCTGGTTCAACTCGGCGGCCCGTTCATTGTTGAGGCTTAGCAATTCGCGCTGAGCTTCAATGGCATCCTTTGATGCTTCCAGGCGGTCGCGCTCTGCGATCAACAGCCGGTCGTCGAGACGCGCAAGCACTTGCCCTTTGTTCACGGCGTCCCCTTCTTCAACGTTGACCAATTCCACAGTGCCACCTTGCTCAAAGGACATGTTGGCCAGCTGCAGCGCTTCGATCTGGCCAGAGAAGGCGCGTTCAACAGTGTAGTGGTCGCGAAAATCGATGGGTGCTGTCGCGACAGCGATCGGCTGTGTTGCCGGTGGCGGCTCGACCGCTGCGGCGCGTTCAGCGATTAGACCGGAGCCTTGCCATACAAGAGCGCCGGCGCCGACAACCAAGGTGCCGGTTACCAACATAGCGGTGGCGCGTTTTAAAATCCGACTGACAAGGCGTGGCTTGTCCTGGGTTCCAGCGGGATTATTTTCGGTGGGCATCATGTCACGCGTTCCTTGCAAGAGCTGCCTTGTTGGCTTATGTAAGTGGCAATAACATATGTAATAGCCGCTAACATAGTCAAGTACTCATTACGGCAAGGGATGGATCACACATTGAACGCAGATTCTTCGTCATTACCGAAAAAAGTTACCGCGAAGGCCGGATACCACCATGGAGACCTGCGCACACAATTGCTGAACGCGGTTCGTTTGCTGGTTGAAGAAAAGGGTGCGGAGAACTTTTCTATCGCCGAAGCGGCACGCAAAGCAGGGGTCAGCACCGCTGCGCCTTACCGGCATTTCGAGGATAAGCCAGCAATTCTAAAAGCGGTCGTTTTAGACGCAATGACAAGGAATGGCGAAGAGATGCGACGGGTGATGCAGCCGTTTCCTTTCGGCTCGATCGAGCGCATTAACGCGCTTGGCCAGTGTTACATCGATTTCGCTCGCCAACATCCGGGCATTTTCCGGCTTGTGTTCGGTTTTTCCGAAAAGCATGACGGTGATGAAGATTTGACGGCATGTGGCCGTGAGGTTTTTGGGATCGTGATAGAGGCTGTTGCTAACTATCTCGATCTACCGCCGAACCATCCTATGGCTGCCGAACGGGCGTATATGCTCTGGACATTCGTGCATGGCCATTCCTGGCTGATCATTGACGGCAAGACCAAGGCGCAGGATCTGCAAATTGACGAAGGCGTGATGCTGTCGGCAGTTTCGGACGGCCTTATCGCTTCGCTGCGTCAACCTTAAGGTAGATCGTTGACGTGATCCCAAACCTTGGAGATCACAACTGATCCTTCCCCAACCGATGATGCGACGCGTTTAACCGAACCGGACCGCACATCGCCAACGGCGAAAATGCCATGATGGGACGTTTCAAACTGCGAACGCCCGCCGACATCGCGCCCGGTCGGTACGAAACCTTTTTCATCGAGTGTCACAAGGCCCGAAAGCCAACCCGTGTTGGGGGCGGCGCCGACCATGATGAACAGAGCCCGGCAGTCGATGGCCTGTTCTTCACCAGAACCGGTGTTGACGACGGTTACCTGTTCGAGGTTTTCATTCCCGTCCAACTGCTTGATCTGCGTTTGGTAGTGGATCGTGATGGCGGGGTCGCGCTCCAGTCTTGAGGACAGATAGTCGGACATGGATGCGGCAAGGGACTCCCCGCGCACCAGCACATGAACGTGGCTGGCTGTCCGGCTGAGATACATGGCGGCTTGGCCGGCGGAGTTGCCGCCCCCGACAATGATGGCATTTGAACCATGGCACCAGCGTGCTTCCATTTCGGTGGCCGCATAATAGACGCCAGCGCCTTCGAATTCTTCCAGACGGTCAAAGGGCAGGCGGCGATATTGAACACCAGTGGCAATCACAATTGCTCTCGCGCAAACCTCGGTCCCATTGTCGAGGACAGCGCAAAAAATGCCGTCGTCACGTTTATGCAGGCTTGAAACGCGCCTCGGCATGGCAAACCTGGCGCCGAACTTCATTGCCTGAATTTCGCCGCGATACACGAGATCTGCGCCGGAAATGCCGGTCGGAAAGCCCATATAGTTTTCAATCCGGCTGGACGTGCC
>JBCCRB010000143.1:0-6806 GCA_039208465.1 Pseudomonadota bacterium | reverse complement strand
GTAAGGTCGCTCTTAGGATAGTCATGATGCGGCTCCGTTTGGTGGAAGAAGCCGTAGCTGCCGCGCCGCTTAGAAGAGAGTATCCAAGCGTATAGTCGGGGTGCTCAAACGCACAGGGGTGCTAAGCAAAGGAAGTGATTTTGCGCAGAAAATCGCTGCCGATCCGCGTGGTCGGGTAAATGACTGTGATCAGCCGCAAAGGGATGTCTTGAGAAAAGTGGGCTGCGCGCGTCCGCACCCATAAAAAAATGCGGCAAGAGGGCTCGCCGCAATACGGTCATTTGACGTTCAGTCTTTCCGGCAAAATTAGCGCCGGACGAACCGCTTCTTATTTCGGCGGTGCGCTGACGGTTGATTTTGCCGTGACAAGATCGATCTGCTGACGTTTTTTGACCGTCGGCTTTACGTAGATAGTCTTTGAAGTAGGCATGGAGTCACCCCAATAAACGCTTTCCGTTTGTTTAGGTTTAGTCATGTTCCGCCGTCAAGGGCTTTACGCGACGCGATTTGGTGTTTTTACACCCTTGCGAAACGGACATGGACCGGCGCTTGGCAATGCATTAGCAAAAGAGCTGGGCAGGGCTGCAGGGTTTCACGATGCGATATGATGTTTCGGTGCAAGAGCCGCGTTTCGACAGGACCGACTACACGCAGGCGGTTTTAGGCCAGTTGCCCGCCGCACGGCGCGCCGTCTATGAGGCGCTGATTGCCAAAGTATCGGGCAACACACCGTTGATCGAAGTTGCTAACCTTGATCTGGCCAATGAGAACCGCGTTTTCCTGAAGTTGGAATATCACAATATTGGTGGTGTCCATCATTCGCGGATCTACCCGTTGATTTTTGCAAGAGCCGAAGCGCATGGGCTGATCGTGCCGGGTGTCACGCCGGTGATTGAGGCATCGGCCGGCGGGGCGGCGATCGCTTTTGCCACTTGCGCCAATGCACTGGGCTACAGCAAACCGCATCCGCCCCAAGTGGTGGTGCCTTCTTATCTCGCCGCTTCCCGGTTGGAGAAAATCCGGCAGCTCGGTGCGCACATCCATTTCGTGCCGCCCGGTGAGGGCAATGATTCAACTGTGCATCGCCTGGAAAAGATACTGGCGGCAGACAAGGCCGCAAAGGGCGGCAAAATCGGCACCAATCCGCACCGGCTCTTCTGCTGCACCAAGACGCAAAAGGGTACGGAAAATGGGTACGCATCGCTTGCCGATGAGTGCGCCGCTCAACTGACGCGCATGGTGCCCGGCGCGCGCTTTGACAGTTTCATTGGGTGCATCGGCTCGGGCAGCAGCATTTCAGGGGTTGGCCGGCGCATGAAGGCGCTGAACCCGGACCTGCAGGTGGTTGCTGCCGAACATGAACTCACGCCGGTAGCGCGCTCATTGCGTGCGGGCAGGCAATTGAACTTTGAGCGATACCCGCATCCTTTCCATGGGGCGTCGCATTGGGGCGTGAGCGCGGACAAACTCAATGTGGATTTGTCGCTGATAGACGCCTTTGAGTGCTTTGAAACAGACACGGCCCGCAAAGTGCAGGCGCGGGTTAATCGCGATGAGAAACTATCGGTCGGGCTGACGACATCAGGCGCTTTGTCGGTGGCGTTGCGGATGGCGGAACAGGTGTCCCAAGACAACATGCTGGTGATTGCCTATGATTCCGAACGGCAAAGCCAAGTTGATGAAAGCTTTAGCGCGGATAACGGTATTCTGGTCGCCGAAGCGCAGTGAATTTGCGTGCCTTTGAGCGCTACCGGATCTGACGCGGATTGATCCGCCGCATCAGCTTTTCGCGCCATCGTCGCAAGCGATAGTGCCAATAGCTTTCCGGTATTTGCACCAGCTTGCCGAGGCTGGCTGTCGCGCTGTCATTGGCCGCTTGCGGCGTTTTCGCAACGCTTTGGACGTAAGCGACGCGGTCAGCGAGATTGAAGGCCGGCCCACGTCGGCCAAACAGGGCAGGGATCACACACACTTCTTGCACATGGGGCACGGCGGTGGCGGCTTCGACGCCGCTGACGGTGCGCACGGACCCTTTGATCCGGGGCAGGCTGCGCACGACGGCAGTGTGCTCTGGCTTGTTATGCTGGTACGGTTGGATTTGCTCTGCCGTGCCGGTGGCAAAGCGCAGGCAGAATTCGGCGATATCAACGCCAAGACCTGCCTTGATGTTCGCCGGTGCCGTGCCGGCGGGCGCACGCGGGTTAATCTCGATCAGAAAGGGTTGGTTATCGCGCACCACGGCCTGCACATTGGCGGCGCCGCGCGTGTATCCAACCAGGGCCAGTGCCTTTTGCACATGGGCGATCAGCGCGTCGGTTTGTTCTGCCGGCATGGTTGCTGGTGCCTGCGCGCCTAAGAGAATGGGCGCAAGGCCCTCGGCGACGAAACAATGGCGCACGCCATAGGCTTTGCCATGGGTCACCTCGACACCGTACAAAGGACCTTGGATATGTTCTTCGACCAAAAGGCCGCCTGGGCTTTTGCGGAGGAGCTTGTCGGCGTGCTCGCGCACCTCATTGAGCGTTCGGCAGAGCCGGACGCCGTGTGCGCCTGACGTGCCCGTGGCCTTCAACACCGCGCTTCCGCCCAAATTGCGGGCAAATGTGCAGGCTTCGTCAACGCTGTGGGCTGCCTGGAAGGCAACATCGGTGAACCCGTTTTGCGCCAGGAATTGACGCATTTTCAATTTGTCATGGCAAAGCGCGATGGCGTCCGGGTCTGAATGGGGGCGACCAATTGCGCGCGCCACCCGCGCGGCCAGTTCCGCCCAATGGCTTCTGGGCGTGTAGACGCCGGCGACCTTTTCGCGTCCAAGCTGATCAATCGTGGCAATCACCGATGCTTCCTTCATTTCCCGCATGCGGATCAAATTGGCCGCGGGGACTTGCGGATACATCCATGGCGTCAGGCTAAGCAGCATGGGTGTCAGGTTGAGGGCATTTGCGGCAGCCAGAAAGGCCGGTGTGGATCCTGTCGCGTCCAGATCGAGGAAGACGATGATGTTGCGCACTTGGAAACCCGGGATTTACGCGGTCGTCAATGACGGCTCTTTGCTGGCAAGTATCATAAAAGCGCTAAACGCGCGTATTGATTTTTGCCGTGTGCCCATGCCCCTACCGGTCGGTGAAAGCGCTGCCGTCAACGCTCAAGATGAAGGCGCTGCCGAGGCCATGACAGCTTTTTGATTGCGGGCAGGGGACAAATCTGCGCAGTGAACAAAGCATCACTTGAAGTGGTTCCACGGAAGCGGATATAGCGGACGACGCGCATCGTTTCGGTGCAAATCTAGACAATCTTGAAATTCCAAATGGCTCCTCGGGGTCCGGTGAGGTGTATTGATGGCCGAGGGGCGTGATTGGTGGCGTGGATCGGTCACCTACCAGATTTATCCGCGTTCATTCATGGACAGTAATGGCGATGGTATCGGTGATCTGAAAGGCATCACGGATCGGCTTGATCATGTGGCTTCGCTTGGTGTGGACGCCATTTGGCTGAGCCCGGTTTTTCCATCGCCAATGGCTGACATGGGCTATGATGTATCGGACTATCTCGGCATCGATCCGACCTTTGGCACGATGGATGATTTTGACGCGATGCTGGCAAAAGCCCATGGGTTGGGGCTGAAAGTCATCATCGATCAGGTGCTCAGCCATTGTTCCGATCAACATCCGTTTTTCATCGAAAGCCGGAAAAGCCGGAACAATGCCAAGGCAGACTGGTTTATCTGGGCTGATCCTAATCCCGATGGCACGCCGCCCAACAATTGGCTGTCGATTTTTGGGGGACCAGCCTGGGAATGGGATTCCAGCCGCCGGCAATATTACCTGCACAATTTCCTGAAGGAGCAGCCGGACTGGAATTTCCATAATCCCGCTGTCCAGGATTATCTGATTGAGTGCATGCGGTTTTGGCTCGACAAGGGTGTCGACGGGTTCAGGCTGGATACGGTCAATTTTTACTTCCACGACAAGAAATTGCGCGACAATCCGGCAAACTATGAGCCGTGGGCGGAAAATGCCGTGCGTCCGTTTGAGATGCAGTTCACGCTGTTTTCCAAGAACCAGCCCGAAAATCTGGCGTTCATCGAGCGGATGCGCGCGCTGCTTGATGAGTATGAAGATCGCACCATGGTGGGCGAGGTCGGCGACAGCCACCACTCGATTGAAATCATGGGCAAATACACGTCGGGCAAGCGGCTGCATATGGCCTATAGTTTCGAGATGCTGGGGCCGGATTTTTCGCCTTCGCATTTTCGCGGGCGAGTTGAGAGCTTCTTCTCTATGGCGCCCAATGGCTGGCCGTGCTGGGCGTTCTCTAACCATGATGTGCCAAGGCATGTGACGCGCTGGCTGGAGCACTGCGAAGACCCGGATGCTCTCGCCAAGCAGGCGGCTGCGTTGCTGCTCGCCTTGCAAGGGTCGATTTGCATTTATCAGGGCGAGGAGCTGGGCCAGACCGACACGGAATTGTCGTTTGACGAACTAACGGATCCCGAGGGCATCAATTTCTGGCCGGAAAAGAAGGGCCGTGACGGGTGTCGCACGCCGATGGTGTGGGATGAGAATGCGCCCAATGCAGGCTTTTCCGAAGCCAACCGGACATGGTTGCCGGTCAAGGATGCCCAACGCGCAAAGGCGGTCTCCACGCAGGGCGATGATGACAGCGTGCTGGCTTTTTACCGCGCCATGCTCGCGTTGCGGCGACGCGAGGTTGCGCTGAATGCAGGCGACATCCGCTTCATCGAAACCGAAGACCCGATCCTCGGCTTTGAACGCGGTGATGATGTGGTTTGTCTTTATAATTTGTCGGCGGGAAATCATTCGATGACCTTAGACCATCCCCTTCAGCCGCTGATCGGCCAGGGCGTGGACCTGGAAGGAACCGAGGTGAAGTTCGGGCCAAACGGCTTCATCATCGGCCGGGTAGAAAGCGGCAATTGACACGTCTTTGGTCGTAGAGGTTGATTGCCGGGCATGAGCGCCGTTTAATGGCTGTAATGACAATAAAACCGCCGCATATGACGGATTGGGACATTGAGGCACTTGTGGCCGCGCGGCATGACCGGCCGTTCGATGTTTTGGGGGTCCATAAAAAGGGGAGGCAGGCCTGGTGCGTGGCACTTGTGCCGGATGCATCTTCCGTTTCCGCCCATGTGGGCAAAAAGACGGTGCCGCTGGAACGCTTGCACGGGCCGGTGTTTGGCGCGCAGATTCCCAACTCAAAGTTTCATCACACGCTGACCGCCGTCTTCGATGATGGGTCCGAGCTTCACTTTGAGGATCCGTACCGGTTTGGTCCGGTCCTTTCCGATCTGGACCAATATCTGATCGGTGAGGGGACGCACCGGCAATTGTGGGATTGTCTTGGCTCGCACGTCACCGAGATTGAGGGCGTTGCCGGCACGCATTTTGCCGTTTGGGCGCCGAACGCAGTGCGTGTCTCGGTGGTTGGGTCCTTCAACAACTGGGATGGACGCAGGCACCCGTTGCGACGCGTCGGCGTTACCGGTGTTTGGGAGATTTTTTTGCCCGGTATCGGCGCGGGCGATCTTTATAAATATGAGATCGCTTCGGCTGGCGGCGGTCTGTTTTTGAAAGCTGACCCGGTCGGGTTCGGGGCGCAGCATCCGCCGGAAACCTCGTCGGTTGTGCGCGACATTAGCGGGTTTGATTGGGCCGATGATGCATGGATGTCATCGCGTGCCGTGTCGCAGCAACGGGACAAGCCGATCTCAATTTATGAGGTTCACTTAGGATCCTGGCGGCGCGGGCCGGACAATCGGCGGCTCACCTATCAGGCGTTGGCAAAGGAACTGGTCGACTACGCCTCCTGGATGGGCTTTACCCATTTGGAGTTTCTGCCGGTCAGTGAATTCCCGTTTGACGGTTCCTGGGGGTACCAGCCGGTCGGGCTTTATGCGCCGACGAGCCGCTTTGGTCTGCCCGATGATTTCCGATCCCTGGTCAACGCTGTGCACGAGGCCGGTCTCGGCGTGATCCTTGATTGGGTGCCGGGGCATTTTCCGTCCGATGCGCATGGTCTGGCGCGCTTTGACGGCTCGCACCTTTATGAACATGCCGACCCGCGTGAAGGCTTCCACCAGGATTGGAACACGCTGATCTACAATTATGGTCGCACCGAAGTGCGCAATTTCCTGACCGCCAACGCGCTCTATTGGCTGGAGGAATATCATGTGGACGGGCTGCGTGTGGATGCGGTCGCCTCGATGCTCTACCGCGATTATTCGCGCAAGGCTGGCGAGTGGATCCCCAACAAGGATGGCGGCCGGGAGAACCTGGAAGCAATCGATTTTCTCAAAGAGATGAACATCGTCTGCTATGGCGAAGTCGATGGCGTGATGACGATTGCCGAGGAATCAACGGCATTTCCCGGCGTTTCCACGCCGACCGATGCCGGCGGGTTGGGCTTTGGCTTTAAATGGAACATGGGCTGGATGAATGACACGCTCCGCTACATGGAAAAGGACCCGATCTACCGGCGCTATGATCATCACCTGATGACATTCCCGATCGATTATTCGTTCAGCGAGAATTTCATCCTGCCGATCAGCCATGACGAGGTGGTGCATGGCAAGCACTCGATGATCAACAAGATGCGGGGTGATGAGTGGGAAAAGTTTGCCAATCTGCGTGCCTATTACGGTTTCATGTGGGGGCATCCGGGCAAGAAGCTCTTGTTCATGGGATGCGAGTTTGCGCAATGGGACGAGTGGAACCACGACGTCTCGCTCGATTGGGATGCGTTGCACGGTGACAAGCAACGCGGCATGCAGACGCTGGTGCGGG
>JBCCRB010000142.1:0-6834 GCA_039208465.1 Pseudomonadota bacterium | reverse complement strand
GCCAAACAGGCGGGATTGAAGCGGGAGAACGGCAAAAGCAGCTTTGTCTTGGGCTCGCCGGTCGACAGCCGCTACACGTTCGACAATTTTGTCGAAGGGCCATCGAACCGTGTCTGTCTGGCAGCCGCGCGGGCGGCGACCGACAAGGGCGCCAATGCGGCGCGATTCAATCCGCTCTTCTTCCATTCATCGGTCGGGCTTGGCAAAACCCATTTGCTGCAAGCGATCGCCAATGCAGCCAAGGATCACGATCCCAAGCAACGTGTTGTGTACCTGACCGCGGAATACTTCATGTGGCGCTTTGCTTCGGCGATCCGTGACCAGGACGCGCTGACGTTGAAAGAAAGCCTGCATGAGATTGATATTCTGATCATCGATGACATGCAGTTCTTGCAGGGCGATAAGATCCAGTCGGAGTTCTGTCATCTGATCAATGCGCTTTTGGACAGTGCACGCCAGGTGGTTGTGGCCGCGGACCGGCCGCCATCGGAACTGGAGTCGCTCGATCCGCGGGTGCGGTCGCGCCTTCAAGGCGGCGTTGCGCTGCAAATCGAGTCGCCTGACCATGCGATGCGTCTGTCGATGCTGCGCCAGCGGCTTGTTGATGCCAAGCGCGACGACACCTCACTGGAGATTTCAGATGAAGTTCTGGAGCATGTGGCCAAGACGGTGAATTCCAGCTTCCGTGAATTGGAAGGCGCGTTCAACCAGCTGGTGTTCCGCCACTCGTTCGAACCCAACATTTCGCTGGAGCGCGTGGACGATATTCTGGGCCATCTGGTCAAGGCCGAAGAGCGCCGCAAGGTGCGGATCGAGGACATTCAGCGGGTCGTCGCACAGCACTACAATATTCCAAAAAACGAAATGCTCTCCAACCGGCGCACACGCACCGTGGTGCGGCCCCGCCAAATCGCGATGTATCTAGCCAAGATCATGACGTTGCGGTCGCTGCCGGAAATCGGACGCCGCTTTGGTGGGCGGGACCACACGACAATTCTGCATGCGGTGCGCAAGGTGGAGGAGTTGAAAGGTGGCGACGCTAAGTTGGCCAAGGAAATCGAATTGCTGCGCCGTCTTATCGAGGAGTAACGCCGCAATCTTCACGTGAAAATAGCATGGGGACGAGGAGGCAGCAGCCGCGCCTCGGCCCTTGCTTTCGCATCGGCGACACGCCACATTCCGGCTCCAGAATCTAGCTTAAGAATTGAGGGCGGTGGTGGCGATCTTCTGGTGGCAAGCCGTCCAAACTGACTACCGGGAACCGTCATGCGTGTCATTCTTGAACGTTCGAACCTTTTAAAATCGTTGAACCGTGTCCACCGCGTTGTCGAGCGGCGCAACACGATCCCGATCCTGTCGAACGTCCTGTTGCGCGCCGATGGTTCGACGCTTGAGTTGAAAGCGACCGACCTCGATCTGGAAATCAATGAAGCGACCGCTGCCCAGGTTGAACAGGCGGGCGCGACAACTGTTCCTGCGCATCTTTTGTATGACATCGTCCGCAAATTGCCCGATGGCGCGGAGGTGTCGCTGTCGGTCGATAGAGATGGCAACATGATGACGGTGGCAACGGGCCGCTCCGATTTCAAATTGCAATGCCTGCCGCAATCGGACTTCCCGCAATTGGCTGCTGGTGACTTTTCACACACATTCCGGCTGGACAATGAAACGCTGCGCCGGCTGATCGATTCCACCCAGTTTGCGATCTCCACCGAAGAGACCCGTTACTATCTGAACGGCATTTACCTTCACGCTGCGGAGACCGATGGCAATATTGTGCTTCGAGCCGTGGCGACGGACGGTAACCGGCTGGCCCGCTGTGAAACGGAAGCGCCGGACGGTTCGGAAAACATGCCGGGCATCATCATTCCGCGCAAAACGGTTGGTGAACTGCAAAAGCTGGTCGAAGGGCCCGATGTCGCCATTACCATTGAACTGTCGGACACCAAAATCCGCTTCACGATTGGCTCGGTTGTCCTGACCTCCAAGCTGATTGACGGCACCTTCCCCGACTATCAACGCGTCATTCCGCAGGGCAATGACAAGATGATGGAAGTCGATCGCAAGGCTTTTACCGATGCGGTTGACCGTGTGTCGACGGTCTCATCGGAACGCGGGCGGGCGGTGAAGATGGCGCTGGAAAACAGCCAACTTGTATTGACCGTCAACAATCCCGACAGCGGCTCGGCGCGCGAAGAGCTCGCCGTTGGCTATGAGGCGGACGGGATGGAGATCGGCTTCAATGCGCGCTATCTGCTCGATATTGCCAATCAATTGTCGACCGAAAGCATCCGCTTTGCGCTGGCCGATGCCGGATCACCAACGCTGATCCAGGACAGTGGCACATCCGACGCGCTCTATGTTCTCATGCCGATGCGGGTGTGAGGATTATTCGGCCGCAAGGTTGATGCGCCATGGCGAACGCGACCTTTTTCTCGCGCATCAAGCTTCAGAACTTTCGCAACTACCCGCAGCTTGATCTGGCGCTGGACGGCAGACATGTCGTTTTAACGGGACCGAATGGCGCCGGCAAAACCAATCTGATCGAAGCGGTGTCGCTTTTCTCGCCAGGGCGGGGGCTCCGACGCGCCAGCGCCGCCCAGCTCGCGCACAAGGATGCGCCCGATGGCAGCTTTACCGTCTTTGGTGCGCTCACCAATCACGAAGACGATTATGAGGTCGGGACCGGCCTGATGCCAGCCACCAATGGTGATCCCTCGGCGCGCACGCGGCGCGTGCGGATCAATGGCACGAGCACCAAGCGCAATGAAGAGCTGCTTGATATCTGCCGGATCCTGTGGCTGACGCCAGCCATGGATGGGCTTTTTACCGGATCGGGCGCGGATCGGCGCCGCTTTCTGGATCGGATGGTGTTGGCGATCGACCCGGCGCATGGCCAGCGTGCCAATGCCTATGAGCGGGCGATGCGCCAGCGCAACAAGCTGCTCGACGACAGTTTTGGCCGGTTGCATGACAATGTGTGGCTGGACGGGATCGAGGAGCAACTTGCCTCTTTGGGTGTTGCGATGCGCGCGGCACGCAGCGAGCTTATCGACCTGCTGGTCGGCATCATCGACAAATCCGGTTCGGACGCTTTTCCGCACGCTCAATTGGCGATCGAGGGCGAGATGGAAAGTGTTGCCGCTGAGGACGGGCTCACCGATGCGGCCAGCGTGGAAGAGGCCTATCGGCGGCTTTTGCGCGATATGCGGCCCCGTGATCAGGCCGCGCGGCGCACATTGGTCGGCGTGCACCGGTCCGACCTTGTCGTACGTCACCGGCAAAAAGATATGGATGCGGCGCTTTGTTCCACCGGGGAGCAGAAGGCGCTTCTCATCGGCCTCGTGCTGTCGCATGGCACGTTGACGAAATCTGTGTCCGGGCACGCGCCGATCATGCTGTTTGATGAGATCGCCGCGCATCTGGATGCCGATCGCCGGGCTGCGCTATTTGAAAAGGTCAACGCCATTGGTGGCCAGGCTTTCATGACCGGCACAGACCGGAACCTGTTTGACGCGCTGGGCGATAAGGGGCAACGGTTTATCGTTAGCGCCGGGCACGTGGATGATGACGGGTAAGTTTGAAGACAGCGAAGTTGAGCGCTATGCGCGCCAAATCATCATGCCGGAGATCGGCGGCGCCGGGCAGCAGAAGCTCAAGGGCGCCCATGTGGGCATTATCGGTGCAGGCGGCCTCGGCAGCCCAGTTGCGCAATATCTCGCCGCAGCAGGTGTCGGCACGATCAGCCTGATCGACGATGATCTTGTCTCCCTATCCAATCTGCACCGGCAGTTGCTGCACGGGACCGGTGATGTCGGGCGCGCCAAAGTTGAAAGCGCGGCGGAAAGACTCACCGCTCTCAATCCCCATGTGCATGTGAACGCGCAAGCCGTACGGCTGGACGCGACCAACATTGACGCGCTTTTAGGACCTGTCACCCTGGTGGTGGATGGCAGTGATAACAGCGCAACGCGTTATCTGACAGCCGATTGGTGCGCAGAGCGGAAAATACCCCTTATTACCGGCAGCCTTTACCGCTTTGAGGGCAATGTGACCGTGATTGCGCCCTGGCTCGGCGCCGACCGAAAGCCGGGCAATTCTGCCTCCTACCGAGATGTGTTTCCGCGCGCCGGCGATGACACCATATTGCCCGATTGCGCGACCGCTGGCGTTCTCGGTCCTGCAGCTGGCGTTATCGGCACTTTGCAGGCGGTCGAGGCGATCAAGATGATGACCGGTGCCGGCTCGCCGCTGATCGGGCGCCTGCTGCTTTATGATGCCCTGTCGGGCGCGTTTCACACGATGAAGACGACGAAGCGGCCTTGACCATTTGGTTACAGGAGTTACTTTATTTTATCGACTTGGTTGAAAATAGACCCGCGTATTGAAAGGTCCGCCCATGACTGCCATGGCCATCATTCTCACTTTGCTCGCGATCGCCAATGTGGCTGTCGCCTATCTTTATGTGTGCCAAAAAGCGTTGGAGAAATCGCTGGCCACGGACAAGGCGGTATGGCCGGCTATTGTACCCGTTGGGGAGCGCACATTCGGCAAACCGAGCAAGAAGATGCCGAAGCCGGTCGCGCGCGGTGCCATTGACCCCAAGCCGGCAGCCAAGAAGCCAGCGGCGAAAGCAAAATCGACAAAAGCCAAGGCTAAAGCCTAAGCCGCGCTACGCCTTACACCATTGAAGGTAGAATTCTGTTGGGCGGCCGATCGCCGGTCGCCATCATGCGGATATTGATGATGACGCGCTCGCCCATCTCAATGCGCCCTTCCACGGTAGCCGAACTCATATGCGGCAAAAGGACGACCTTTCCGTCGGCCGCCAGTTTGCAAAGACGTTCATCAACCGCCGGCTCGTGTTCGAAAACATCAAGGCCAGCGCCTGCGATACGACCATCTTCAAGCAATTGAATAAGCGCTGCCTCATCGACAATTTCACCGCGTGCGGTGTTGATCAGGTAGGCGTGTGGTTGCATCAGGTCGAGCCGACGGGCCGACAACAGATGATACGTTGCCGGCGTGTACGGGCAGTTGACTGACACAATATCCATACGCGCCATCATCTGATCGAGGCTGGCCCAATAGGTGGCACCGAGTTCATCGGCGACATTCTGCGCGATCGGCTGGCGGTTGTGATAGTGGATTTTCAGGCCGAAGGCGCGCGCACGGCGCGCCACTGCAATGCCGATCCGGCCCATACCGATAATGCCGAGGCTCTTTTCGTTCAAACGACGGCCAAGCATCCAGGTTGGTGACCAGCCCTGCCATTGATCCTGACCGAGCAGATAGGAGGCGCCTTCGACGAGACGACGGGGCGTTGCCAAGATGAGCGCGAGGGTCATGTCGGCAGTGTCATCATTGAGCACATCGGGCGTATTGGTGACGCTGATCCCGCGCTCATGGGCAGCCACCACATCGATATTGTCGACACCATTACCGAAATTGGCCAACAGTTTTATCCGGTCGCCGGCCTCGGCAATCATCTCAGCATCGATCAGGTCGGTGACCGTGGGCACCAGCACATCACACTGGCGCATCGTCTCGACCAATTCATGCCGCGTAAATGGTTTGTCAGAGGTGTTGAAGCGGGTGTCAAACAATTCCCGCATTCGGTTTTCCACCGGTTCAGGCAACCGTCTGGTGACCACCACTCGGGGCTTTATATCCACGCGATCGCCTCCCCCGGCCTTGTGCACCCTGCGGCAGCCGAATCTTTTTTTGACGAATGATTAACCACGCCAATCTACACACGCTGTTAGGAAAAACGCATCGAATTCGCAAGGCACACTGAAACAACCCGTCGACGGGTAGAGCGTGCCAGCGCAGATGTCGAGGTTGTATGCGATGGCAAATGGCGGGTTTTGCAAAATTGTTCTTCTGGCGGCTGTCCTTGCGTTGCCAACAAGCGCGATAGCGCAAAGCACCGGCGCCGTTAAGGTGGGCAAATACACTAATCTCCCGCTTCCCCGTTTTGTCAGCCTGAAAGCGCAGAAAGTGAACATGCGGGTCGGGCCGGGCAAAGAATATGCCGTTGCCTGGCGCTATGAGAAGGCGGGCATGCCGCTGGAGATCATTCAGGAATTTGATAATTGGCGCCGCGTGCGCGATGTGGCCGGTGACACCGGGTGGATTCACAAGTCGCTCCTATCCGGTAGCAGGGCCGGCATCACCACTCCATGGCAAACCGGCAATGGTGAAGGCGTTGGCCTTTATGACGAACCAGCGGGCGAGGCGACACGCTTGGCCTTCTTAAAGCCGGGCGTGATCGGGAAATTACCGGAATGCGATGGGATCTGGTGCCGCATGGAGGTTCAGACACCCAATGGGCGCACATTGCGCGGCTTTGTCTCACAGGCAGATTTGTGGGGCGCTTATCCGGACGAACAGTTCGACTAGGATCAATTGCGTTTGGGGCGGAGCCGGATCACGATGTCGACATTCGTGATTTCCATGCCTTCGGGCGGCTCCGGCAGATTACCAACTTCGATCGTCCCGGTCGGCACATCCATAACTTCCTGGCGGTCTTCGCGGAAGAAATGGTGGTGGTCGGAGATGTTGGTGTCAAAATAGGTTTTTTGACCTTCAACGGCCAAGGTACGCAACAATCCAGCATCCGTGAACTGGTGCAATGTGTTGTAAACCGTTGCCAACGACACGCCCACGCCGGCGTTGATCGCCTCGGCGTGCAGATCTTCGGCTGTCAAATGGCGGTCACCCACCGCAAACAGCAATTCGGCCAGCGCCAACCGTTGCTTGGTCGGGCGCAAGCCTTTTTGCTGTAATTCCACGCGCAAAGCCTGTTTGTCGCGCGTACCGGGCAAAATGTTT
>JBCCRB010000141.1:0-6897 GCA_039208465.1 Pseudomonadota bacterium | reverse complement strand
CGCCCGGGTTGAGTTACGTTGACATGGCAGGTCTCCTGACTTGCGGGTCGCTGCTTGCCCGAACCTTCCCGGAGCGGTTGCTCCAGTGGCTTTATCGGGTTCGCTCACCGCTCACAGTTGCGGGGGCAGTCACGGATTTGGCGCCTGATGGCTACACCGCACCGTATTCCCTTTTAATCCGCGGCTAGCGTGGAGCGCGCGGAACCATGACGAAAGAAGTGCACATTAATCGCGCTGTGACAACTGGCCAAAAGCATTGGCTTTTTGAGAAAAATCGGCACTTCGCCGCCGGGCCTTCCGCGCCCGGGGCCGACGGCATAACCTGTCGGCGAACCAGATTGGGTGTATTGATAATGGGCATGCTTGTTGATGGCACGTGGGTCGATGACGCCGACCGGTCGATGGTCGATGGCGTCTACGCCCGCGAAAAAAGTGCGCTGGACTCCGCCCTGTCGGATGAATTGGTGTCAGCGCTCTCGCAATCACGCGATCGGATTTTCCTGATCGCGTCGGCCAGTTGTCCCTGGTCGCACAGTGCCGTGATCGGCTTGACGCTTTCAGGATTGAGCGACCGTATCGGCATCCGCTGGGCTGGTGGGTCGCGGGTTCAAGGGTACGGCCTTTTGCCGGGGCAGCGTGTTCCGGGCCTGCCAGAAGCACGCCATGTGCATCAATTTTATACCATGACCGTGCCGGCCTATACGGGCCGTGCCACGGTGCCGATTTTGTGGGATGCGCAAGACAGAAAGATCGTTTCGAACACATCGTCCGATATTCTTCTGGCGATGGATGCGGCCGGCGATGAAACGGAATTGCGACCCGCCGCTATCGGTGATGAGATTGACGCGTTGACGGCGTTGATCTTTGACGGTCTTTCCAACGCGGTCTACCGCGCGGGCAAATCTGAACGCCAGGATGAGTATGACGCGGCGGTGAACCTCGTCTTCGAAACCATGGACATGCTCGAAGTGCGTCTGGCAGGAAAGCGCTTCCTATTCGGCGATGCGCTGACGGTTGCCGACATACGCCTGTTTGCGACGCTGGTGCGGTTCGACACCGTTTATGCGACCCATTTCCGGTGTACGCGCAAACGGCTCGTCGACTACGCAAACTTGTGGCTATTTACCCGGCGCATCTATCAGATGCCCGGCATAAAGGAGACCGTCGATTTCGATGAGATCCGTTTCGGCTACTACATCAATGATGGCAGCCACAATCCGCACGGGATCATCGGGCAGCAGCCGGGGATCGACTGGGAAAATAAAGACGGGTTGGATGCCGGTTAGCCCTACCCGCCTTTTATGCGAAAGGGTCTTAGAGACCGGCGTCCAAAAGCGCCTTGATCTGGTTTTCGCCGGTGCCGGCGACAATCCGGCCCAGCTCAGCATCGCCGCGCAGGACCAACAGGGTCGAGCGGCGCGGAATGGCGCGAGACTTGGTTACCTCATGGTTCTTGTAGGTATCCCAATCGACCTTGATGAAGGTCATGGCCTGATCATAGGCCGGGTTTTGCTCACGCAGTGCGTTGATGACGCGTTCCTGGCGGCGGCACGTTGAACACCAGGTCGCCGAAAAATCGACAAAGACGGTCTGTCCGGCTGCAAGCGCAGACTGGATGGCGCCTGGGGTATAATCTTTGAAGCTGGCAAACGCCGAGACGGGTGTCAGGGTCAGGGCGGCGGAGCCAAGAAGAAAAGTACGTCTGTCCATAATAGCGGTCCTTCGCGGTCACGGGTTGCGTTAAAATCGTACGGAAAGATCCTGCAGCCAGATTGGCATCACATCCAAAAGCGCACCTTCCAGCACATAATGGATTTGGAAAAACAGCATCAGGCCAACCAGAATGAAGGTGATGCCGATGATCGGTTTTGACCGCTCGGCGAGGCCTGCAAAGCGTCGCGCCCTGGCACGGATGGTCTCGCGTGCGCCAAGGCCGAGCCCGATGATGAACGTCGAGACACCGGCAGCAAAGAAGATCATGATCAGCGTGACATAGCCCAGATTTTGACCCTGCGAGGCCAAGGCGATCGCCCCGCCAAGCGTTGGACCGATGCAGGGTGACCACACCGTGCCGAGCAGCAGGCCACCAAGAAACTGGCCGCGCAGAGATCCGGCATCGATATCGTTCATGCGCGCATTGGCCCCCGACGCAAGGCCGGCGGTTGCCAGTTCAAAGCGCTGCGCGAACATTGGGACAACGAGGATTGTGCCAAAGATAATCATCAGCACCGCGCCAATCTGTGCCAGCGTCTCTTGGGTTAGACCGATGCTGGCGCCAAAGGCGGTCACCAAAACCCCGAAGATGACAAAGGACAGGCTCATACCTGCGGCAAGCGCCACCGGCCCGGCCCGGTTCGCGTTCAAGGCGGTGATCAGCACGATGGGCAGAACCGGCAGCACGCAGGGATTAATCAGCGTCAGCAGGCCGGCAATGTAGGCAAAGACAAATTCCATCTCATGTCCTGAATGCGATACGTCTGGCTTACCTTGCGGGCCACCGGGCGCAAGTCACACGGCTACACAATCGTGTTAGGTTTGCCGGACGGCCAACCGACGTGTGGGCGTTCACATCAGGCTCGATCGGCTGACCGCAAAGCTCGACATCACAAAAGACTGCGCCGCTTCGGTCGGCTCTTGTGTTTGCAGCAATTCGGTTGCTGTGCAGACCAGGCCGACGAAACCCGCGGTGTGCCAATGGCCCGGTGCGACGGGGTCGGGCAAAGCGGTTATATCAAGATGGGGCCATGGATTGACGTAGAAATAGGGCTCATCATAGCTGCCATCGCCCGGCGACAAGCCAACCCCGACGCCGCGCGCGGCTTCGGCATCGCCCTCTTCCAAGCTGACATACGTCGCCAAATCAAAATGGTGCGGCCAACAGCGGACCGGGCTCGGCCCAGGGTCAATATCGCTGGCTGACGCGGCAAGATCTGTGATGATGCGCGCAGCAAGGTCAAACCACAGCGCCAGTGCAGCCAGATCATCATGATCTGAAAATGTACTCAGCGCCGTGACGCTCTGCGGCAGATCATAGGTCACTGCAGTGGCGCTGGCCGGCTTAAGGCAATGTTCGTCAAGCTGCGCATCGAGCCATACCACCGCGTCCTCAATTGTCACGCCATCCAAAGGCAGTTGTGCCGTTCCAAGCACCAGGGTGAGCGGCGACAGGCGGAGGTCAGCTTTCAATTCGCTGTTCGCCAGTGCGTGGGTCTGGAAGGTGCCGCCGCCGATCACCCAACCGAGGTTGGTGTGTTCTTCGGCGGGCATGGGCGCAATATTGGCGATCGCTGCCCGATAGAGGAGCTGGACAGCGGCGTGGGCATTGTCTCGCGCTTGCGCAAGGCCAGTTGGCGCGGTCAAGTTTACTGCGTTCATGGTCGGCGCTCGTTACACAAGTTCGGCATCGGTCATGATCTCAACAAGCGCGGGGCCGTCAATCGCAAGCGCTTCAGCAATTGCGGCCCCAACATCGGCGCCTTTCGTCACTTTTGTACCATGGGCGCCGCACAGGCGCGCAAAGGCTGAAAATGACGGGTTGACCAGCGATGTTTCCCAGACCGGCCATTCGCCGGAGCGCTGCTCCTTGGAGATCTTGCCAAGCTCATCATTGTGCAGAAGGATATGGGTGATATCCATGCCGTATTTAACAACCGTCGTCAGTTCCATCGCATATTGCCCAAAGCCGCCATCGCCAGAGATCGAGATGATTTTGCGGCCTTTGAATTCTTCAAAATCCTGGGTGGCGGACCATGCACCAATCGCGGCTGGCAACGCAAAACCGATCGAGCCGAGATAGCCGGACATCATCACCCGTTGGCCTTTGGTTTCGAAATAGCGTCCGAAGGAATAGGTGTTGTTGCCGACATCCACCGCGATCAGAGCGTCGGCTGGCGCGATCTTTGAGAGGGCCTTGAAGATAGCGGCGGAATGGACACCTTTCGCGCCTTCCTCCGACAATCGGGTTTCTTTTTCGGCACGCCAGATTTGCCAGCGGTCCGCCAATTCGCTGATTTGATCAACGGCCTGCGGGTTGCGTTTTGCCCGCTGACCCACTGCCTGACAAAAAGCACCGATCTCGCCCCAAATTGGAGCGGTGACAGGATGGAACTTGCCCAATTGCATGCGGTCATAATCGACCTGGATGGTCGGCTTGGCCCGATTGATCCCGGTGTGATTGGAAAATGATGCGCCGAGGACGATCTGCAGGTCGCATTCATTCATGAACCAACTGGCAATCGGTGTCCCGGACCGGCCAAGCACGCCGGCGGCGTTAGGGTGACTGTCGGGGATCAGGCCCTTACCTTTAAAGGTTGTTGCCCCGGGTGCGCCGAGTGTTTCGGCCAAGGCAATAATGTCGAACCGCGCCTCCCACGCGCCATGGCCAATGATGATCATTGGCCGCTTGGCCGCGCTGATCATCTGCACCGCCTTTTCAATCTCGCTTTCTGCCGGTTCGACGATGGGCTTGGCCATGCGCCCTTTGGGCGTTGCTGCCGGTTTGTCGCTCGGCAAGGTCTGCACATCATCGGGGAAAATCAGATGCGCGACATCCTGTTCTATGAGCGCCGTCTTGATGGCAAGCGAGGTCAGCTCAGTGTGGTTTGAGCTCGGCAGGACGGGTTGCGAAAAGCGGCTGACGGCGTCGAACGCCGATTTCAGATCAATGTCCTGAAAGGCACCGGGGCCGAAGACCTGTGTTTGGACCTGCCCTGTCAGAGCGAGGACCGGCGCGCGGTCGACCTTGGCGTCCCACATGCCGGTCAAAAGATTGGTCGCGCCAGGGCCGGCAATGGTCAGACAGGCGGCCGGCACACCGGTCAGCTTGCCATAGGCGGAAGCGGCAAAGGCAGCGGCGCCTTCATGTCGGATGCCGATATAGGCCATCTCACCATCAACGGTGCGCCGGCGAATGGCATCGGCAAGACCCAGATTTGAATGGCCGACCATGCCAAAGACACGCTTGATGCCCCAATTGACCATCGTTTCGGCCATGGCGTCAGTCACGGTGCGGGTATGCGGCGGTTCCGGTTCCAGGCCGATAAAGATCTCGCCATCGCGCACTTCAACCGGATAGGTCTGTTGACCTGTGTCTTCATGCCCACCGGGCGGTGCGCCGGTCAGTGGATCAAAATCCCAGCCATGCCAGGGACAGCGGATCCAGCATTTGCCATCGACACCGCGCTCGATGGACCCTTCACCGAGCGGGCCTTTCTGGTGCGGGCAATGATTGTCCATGGCTGCCCAATGGCCATCGAAATGCGACAGGCAGATATAGAGGTTACGCGCAGTGACTGTTTTCACGCGCCCTTCGGGCAAATCGGCCGGGCCGACGCTGATCCAATCGAGCGCGCTCATGCCACACCGCCAAACTGAACACCGGCAAGGTCAGCCATATCTTTTTTCCATGTTGTCAGATCGTTCAAATTGAACTGGTTAAGATGATCATGCCCGCAAGCGCGGGCCATCACCTGCATCAGCTCGGTGGAAGCGTGAAAAAAGTTTTTCAATTGCTCGGCCGATCTGTCGACGATCAGGCGGCTGACGAGGTGCGGCTTCTGGCTCGCGATCCCGACCGGGCAATTGTCAGTGTGACAGGCACGCATGGCCAGACACCCGATCGCCTGCATGGCCGCATTGGAGACGGCGATTGCGTCCGCCCCCAAGGCCATGGCCTTGACGAAATCGGCCGGCTTGCGCAGGCCGCCGGTAATCACCAACGTCACATCGCTGCGCCCAAGCTTTTCCAAATGCCGGCGCGCCCGCGCCAAGGCCGGGATGGTCGGTACCGAAATATTGTCACGGAACAGGATCGGCGCTGCGCCCGTGCCGCCGCCGCGGCCATCAAGAATGATATAATCGACCCCGACTTCCAGCGCCGCATCGATGTCTTTTTCAATGTGCTGTGCCGACAATTTGTACCCAATGGGAATGCCGCCGCTGCGGTCGCGCACCTCATCAGCGAAAGCTTTAACGTCGGCCGGTTTTGTCCAGTCGGGAAAACGTGGCGGTGAGATCGCATCCTGACCTTCGTCGAGACCACGTACCTTAGCAATCTTGCCGATGACTTTTTTACCGGGCAAATGGCCCCCGGTGCCGGTCTTGGCGCCCTGCCCGCCCTTGAAGTGGAATGCTTGAACATCGGCAAGCTTTTCCCAGGAAAAGCCGAAACGGGCCGAGGCAAGTTCATAGAAATAGCGGGAATTGGCCTGCTGTTCTTCGGGCAGCATCCCGCCCTCGCCCGAACAGATCCCGGTGCCGGCGAGTTCCGAACCCCGGGCCAGCGCCAGCTTGGCTGGTTCCGATAGCGCGCCAAAGGACATGTCGGAGACGAAGAGCGGAATGTCGAGTTGGAGCGGCTTTTGCGCATTCGGGCCGATCACAACATCGGTGCCCACTGGATCATACTCAAGCAGCGGCGCCTTGTGCAACTGTGCGGTCAGGATTTGAATATCATCCCAGTCGGGAAGTTCGTTGCGCGGCACGCCCATGGACGCGACCACACCATGATGCCCGGTCTTTTTCAGGCCATTTTTCGCATAGTTCTGGATCAGCCCGTTATAGGGCTCTTCGTCAGTGCCATGGGAGGTGTCTGCGTAAAGGCCGAGATAGGCGTCACGGTTGAAGGGCTGCGGGTTGTCGAGCGCCCAGGCGTTGATCTCATCGGCATCGACATTGATGTCGTCGCCGTCGATCCAGGCATTGAACTTTGGCAGTTTTTCGTCATTGGCATATTCCGATACGCCCGTGTCGAGCCGGTAATCCCAATCATGCACGCCGCAGATCAGATTATCACCGCGGACGAAACCGTCAGCCATCAGCGCCCCGCGATGCAGGCAACGGCCATAGAAAACCGAAATGTCGTCATCGAACCGGACGACGACGAGATCGACTTCGCTG
>JBCCRB010000140.1:0-6929 GCA_039208465.1 Pseudomonadota bacterium | reverse complement strand
GCGTAAACGTCAAAATTTGTTCTCATATGAAAAAAGCCCGCCCTTGGAAGGGCGAGCTCTCAATTGATCAACAAATTGAGGGGCCGTTTTTGATGGCGTCAGCCCCCCTCATCGGGTGTTCAGGACTTTGGTGCGTCCAGGAGTTCCCGAAGATTGTCGATTGTCGCATCGAGTTCACCGATCGCATTGTCTAGCTGTTTACGATCATGATGTAGTTTCCTCAAGTGCGTTTCGCCTTTTTCGATCGAAACTTCCAATTGCCGGCGGTTGCCGCCGGACGGATCGTAAAGCTCCAGTATTTCGCGAATATCCTTGAGTGAAAAACCGACGCGTTTTCCGAGCAGAACGATACGCAATCGCGCGCGATCAGCGCGCGAGTACAGGCGAAGATTGCCAACACGACGCGGATTAATCAGGCCCTTGTCCTCGTAGAACCGTAACGTGCGAAGTGTAACATCGAACTCGCGCGCAAGTTCGCCTATGCGAAAGGTTTCGTCGAAAGCCATGCCCTCGTGCTCAGAGGTGTGCCCCATTTGGTTCATTAGTCATTTCTCCTTAGTTTTTGCCCCATTTGCGGACCCGAAGCGCTTTGGAAGTGCCCTTGAGATAGAGTCCGGCATGTCTCCACACCATATTACTTTACCGTATCACAGGTTACGTAGCGTTACTTGATGTTACATCTGACAGAAAAAACGGTCGATTAGCGAAAGAACCTGTCATTTGCTGAAAGGAAAGCACGATAGTTAACGCCTTGTTTACCACGTTTGGGAAAGAAAAGTTAACGGGATGCTTTGCCTGCTTCGGTACCCTTACCGCGTCTGTGTGAAGCAAAGCGCCCGCGTGGGACAAGGAAGCATCGGTAATGACGAACCGCAGACATCAGGGTGTTGGTAATGATGGAACACTTGACCGCCTGAACGATGCGCTCAGCGCTTTGGAAAATCGGATAGCCGGTACCGCACGCGGCGCGCAAAGAGCGCGCGACCAGCTTGGCTTGGATGACGTTACCAGCATCAGGCAGCGGGAAGCGGCCCTGCGTGCACAGCACGCACCAATGCATAACCCCAATTCGAGACAGGCAGAGTTTGCCGCGCTGCGCGACAAGCTACAGTCAAGTCGGGTTGCGTTGTCGTCACCATCCGGTTCAGCCGTCAGTGATCTGCGTGCTGATATTGAATCCCTTAAGGCAACCGTGACGCACCTGGCCCGTCAGGATTCTCTAATTGAACTGTCTGATCGCTGGAGTGTGGTTGAGCGCGAGATTGCGCGCTTGCCCGAAACGCTGGCTTCGCGTGATGACATGGCTGCCATGGCGGCGCGTTTGGAAAATATGAGCCAAGTTGTGGCCGCGATGCCGCAAAACATGGAAACGCGTGCGCTGGAAGACCGTATTCAGACACTTGCCGCTGCAATGGAAGCGTTTGGCGAGCAGCAGGCGGGTCTGGAGCGTAGCCTTGCCGGTGGTTTTGATGACCGTTTCTCCGCCATCGATCGGGCGATTGAGAATCTGAACCGGGTTGACGCAGGGGTAGACCGTGATGCGCTGGACCGCATTGAGGCGCGTGTTGTCGGGCTCAACCGGCAACTGGAAGACATGCAATCGGGCGCCGGACGTGATTATGCCCCGATGTTCGAGGACATGCTGCAACGCCTCGATAGTCTCCAAGCGGCCAGTAATGAAGACCCAGCGGTCCACGATGCATTGACGCTCATTGCCGAACGTGTTGCCGATCTACAAGCCGCACCGGCCGCTGGCAGCGTTACGCAGGAAGCTGAGATGCAGGCGCTCACACAGCGGCTCGACCAAATCGTTGACATGCTTCAATCCACACCTGCCGCTGGACCGAGCTTTGGAGAGGATCCGGCGGTTCGTGATATCGAAGCGCGCCTTGATGCATTGACAGCACAATTGTCGCAATCGGCAGAGACAACCGGAAAGTCGGTTGAGCAGGCCGTTGTGGGCCTTGAAAGCAGGATCGATGAGCTTGGCCAAATGCTGCATGGCCGTGAAGCGGCTGACGCATCAGCCAAGCCGCTGGAAAACGTAGAAGAGCGGCTGGATGATATTGCGCGTTTCCTGGCCCAGACGGCGCACAGCACGCCCTCGTCAAATGCTGCTGTCTCCGTTGACACCGAAGCTCTTGAAGTTCAAATCGCGGAACTTACCGCGCGCCTTTCGGATACATCGAATTCGATCGCTTCAGCGACACCGTTGATGGCCGAAGGGGCTGCGCCAGTCGATGTTATGGAAGCGGCACGAACAGCCGCTGAGCAGGTCCTCAGTCAGGCCAATTTAAGCGGAACCAATTCGACCGATATTGAACGTCTTTCTGATGATTTGCGGTCGTTGGAGACACTGGCACGCGAGAGCGATGGCCGCCATGAACGGACCTTTGAGGCCATTCATGACACGCTCCTTAAAATCGTCGACCATTTGTCCGATCTGGAACACCGTCATGGCGATCAAGCGCAAACCACGCGCACACCGCAGCCCGACTTGCTGCCATCGGAAGACGAATATCCGCCACAGGATTTCGATGACGTAACCGATGATCCACCCCTGGCAATTCCAAGTCAGGCCGGCTTGTATGACTCACCGCCTACCGGGCGCATGCCGATTGACGATGCGCCACCGATTGACAGTGATGGTAGAGGACCCCGCTCCCAAGAACTGACGCCGGCGCAAGCTGCCGCCAGCGCCGCCATTGCTGCCATGGCAAACACAGACGGTCCGGCAGCACCAAGCGCCGATGCGGTGCCGGAAAAGAAGTCAATTCTTCAGGCAATGACCAATCGCTTTACGCGTTCCGATGTCGCAGAAGAGGCTGCTGAGGGTGCATCAGGCGACACACCGTTGGAGCCTGACACAGCGCAGGCGGAGGTTGCTGAAATCATCGCGCGCGTACGCCGCGAACGCGAAGGCGGCGACACATCTGTTGCCCCGGCTGTTGCGATTGACGCTGGCGCGGCGCCACGCGGCGCAACGAGCGGGTCAAAGTCTGATTTCATCGCAGCCGCACGCCGCGCAGCGCAGGCAGCAGCCAGCGACGCCCAAGCCGCCGAGGCGCGGGTAACATCAAAATCTAGCGGTCTGAAATCATCCGTTGCCAATGTTTTAGCGACTAAGAGACGGCCAATTCTGATCGGCGCGGCGGCTATTCTGCTGGCAATCCTGGCCCTACCAATGATACGCGGCCTGATGGGCGGCGACAACGCAATTGCGGTGAACCCAACGCCGCCAGCGCCGATTATTGAACAGCAGGCAGAGCCGCTCCCGAAGATTGCGCCGGTAGAGCCCGAAGAAACGATAACGGCTGAGCCGCAAGAAGATGTAAGCGCACCGCGCATCATCAGCACCGAGACAGTTGCCGTCAATGAGGCGTTGGAAGCCCCAAGCGAAGGCGCCAGCGTAGTCGCAGGTGAAATTGCCGCCGAACCCGTAATCGAGATCGAAACGCCTGTTGAGCCCGAACAAATCATTGTCTCGGCAATTCCGACGGACGCCGGTACACCGGCTATGCAGGACGCGGCACGCGCCGGTGAGCCGGTCGCCATGTTCCTTATCGGCGACTACCACGCCGCTCAAGCGCAGACAGGACAGATCGCAAACGCAGACAGTACAAACGTCGAAGCATTAGCATGGTACACCAAGAGCGCCGAAGCCGGTTATGCGCCGGCGCAGCAGCGTCTTGGTAGCCTCTATGAAAAAGGCATCGGTACCGAGCGCGATCTGCAACTTGCCAAAAGCTGGTATCAACAGGCCGCGGAAAAAGGCAATTCAGCCGCCATGCATAATTTGGGCGTACTTCACGCCAATGGCGTCGATGGCCAGCCTAATCTCACAGAAGCGGTTTCCTGGTTCGAACAAGCAGCGCTGTTCGGCGTTCCCGACAGTCAATATAATCTCGGTGTCATGGCCGTGCGTGGTGATGGCATGGATCCGAGCTTGCGGGATTCCTACAAATGGTTTGCCCTGGCCGCCCAAAGTGGTGACCCAGATGCCGCTGACAAGCGCGACACGGTTGCCGAACGCATGGATCCCGAAACACTGAAGATGGCAAGGGATGAAGTCGCCCTATGGCGTCCGCGGCAGCTCGACCAAACCGCCAACATCGTATCAGTGCCCGAGGCGTGGCAGACCGACCAGATGCGCACCGCCGCTGCTCAACCAGATGAACCCATCGACATGCAGAAGGCCGTCCAGAACATCCAAGCCATCCTGAATGCAAATGGCTACAATGCAGGGCCGGTTGATGGTTTGATGGGCAACCAGACCCGAGAGGCGATCAGCGCCTTCCAAGCTGATAATGGCATGGATCCGACCGGTGAGGTCAACGAGGAACTTGTTCGAAAGTTGTTGGCGCTGGCCGGCTGATCGGTACCCTTCTCATTTGACAGGCCCATGGTTGTAAGCGCATGTGGTTCCAATAAAACCTGTGCTCAATCCATGTGGAGAATGGCGTGGCAATTTATCTGCCCATCGCCGAACTGTCGGTCAACGCCTTTGTCCTGCTGGGCATGGGCGCGGCCGTCGGATTTCTCTCCGGGATGTTTGGGGTAGGCGGCGGCTTTCTGATCACGCCGCTGCTCATCTTCTATAATATCCCGCCCGCTGTCGCGGTGGCGACCGGCGCCAATCAGATCGTTGCGTCATCGGTTTCCGGTGTCCTGTCACACCTGCGCCGCAAAGGCGTCGACTTCAAGCTTGGCACCGTGCTTCTGATCGGCGGCCTTGTTGGCTCTTCCATCGGTGTTCTCATCTACAGCTATCTGCGCCAGATCGGCCAACTCGATCTCATCATCGCAATTCTATATGTCGTGTTGCTCGGTATCGTCGGCGCACTCATGCTCAAGGAGAGCATTGGTGCCTGGCGAAAGGCGCGCGCCGGAACGCCGGTGGCATTGCGCAAATCCGGCCAGCACAATTGGATCCACCGCTTGCCGTTGAAGATCCGTTTCAAACGCTCGCGGCTTTACATCAGCGTCGTGCCCGTCGTGCTGGTTGGGGCGTTTATTGGGATGCTCGCCGCCATCATGGGCGTCGGCGGTGGCTTTATTCTCGTCCCCGCCATGATCTATCTGCTCCGCGTGCCGACCAATGTCGTGATCGGCACATCGCTGTTCCAGATTATCTTCGTGGCCGCCTACACGACGATCGTCCAGGCGATCGCCAACCAGACCGTCGATATTGTCCTGGCGGTTCTGCTCATGCTTGGCGGCGTGGCCGGCGCGCAATATGGGGCCTATGCTGGCCAACGCCTGCGCGGCGAGCAATTGCGTGCCATGCTGGCTTTGCTTGTTCTCGCCGTCGCCTTCCGGCTTGCCTACACGCTGTTTGTGGCACCCGATGACATCTACACAATCGCAGACGGGGTGGCATGATGTTGCTTCTTCGCGCATTGATGGTCGGGTTCGTCGTCTTTTTCGCAGGCGCCGCTGCGGCCCAGGATGACGACGCTGAACGCATTGAGATAGGCCTGTCGACCGACGTGATCGAGATCACGTCCAATTTTGCCGGCGAAGCGTTGACAATTTTCGGCTCGGTCGACAATGCCGACCCCCTTATCCAACGTCAGGGCCGCTACGACATTGCCGTTGTCCTTTCCGGTCCCGTCGATGATCTAACCGCGAGACGCAAAGGCCGCGTGCTTGGCGTTTGGATGAATGTCGATGATCTGGAGTTGCCAAATGTACCCTTGTCATACCTGATCACTTCGACCCGTTTCGTGCGTGACATGGCCGAGCGCGCGACAATCGAAAGGCTCTCTTTGGATATTCCCACCGTCAAGCTGACCCGCGATGAAGAAATCCAGGCCGAGCATGACGAGTTCCTGGACGAGGTCAAACGGATCAAGATTGACGAGTCGCTTTACAGATCATTTCCGGGCGGCGTTCAGTTCATTTCGCAAAGCCTTTTCAAAGCCCGGCTCGAATTGCCGGCTAATGTGCCGCTCGGCCAGCACGTCGCGCGCGCTTATTTGTTCAAACAGGGCACACTTGTCGCGCAGACACGCGCGACGCTCAACATCCGCAAAGCGGGCCTGGAGTTTGCTGTCTTCCAATTCTCGCGCGAGCAGTCTGCAACCTACGGTCTGCTCTGCGTCCTGGCCGCGCTTATTGTCGGATGGCTCGGACGGGTGATATTCCGCCGCGACTGAACCGGTAATTCCAAGGAGGCGATATGGACACCCAGAAAGCGGCATTTTGGCTTGGGCTGACGGGATATATTCCATTCGGCGCGCTGACGCTGGCAACTCTGCTCGGTGGCGAGCACGCGGCGTTGGCGCAGATGCTGCTGATCGGTTATGCCGCCGTCATTCTGTCTTTCCTCGGCGGGATCAGATGGGGCGTTGCCATGCTTCACTCGCAAACCGTGCCGCAACCTGTCGCCTTGGGCATCTCAGTCCTGCCATCGCTTTGGGCATGGATCGCCGCCGCGATCGGCGGTCCGTTCTCTTTTCTCATGTTTGCCGTCGGCTTTCTGGCCATGGGCTGGTGGGACAACAAGCTCGTTGCCGCGGGTCAGGCGCCAGCCTGGTTCGGAACACTCAGGCTGGTGCTGACCGGCTTGGTGACGATCACCATGGTAATCGCAAGCTTCGTCGTGCGCTTCTGATCAGGCCACCAGATCCTTGGCGCTGATCGGAAACACCTTGTTGGAGCCAAGCATAAAAGCGCACAGCTGTGACTGATCGAACAACCTTTTCACATGCGGATGACCGATCGACAGACCGCCGGTAAACACACCGAAGGCCGGCATGATCATCCGCCGCCGATCGCAAGCAAAGCAATTGCGACGCAATTTCTTGCCGCGCGCTCTTAGGATTGCCGCCGGGTGGTAGTGACCTGAAATCTCCGCGCCCTCAAAACCGGGTTCGGCAATATGGCGGAGCGTAATGCCGCTGACCGCCAGCTCGTCGGCAAAATCG
>JBCCRB010000139.1:0-6943 GCA_039208465.1 Pseudomonadota bacterium | reverse complement strand
CCGCCAAACTGGACAATCACGCCGGCCAGTTCACCGTCGCCCTGTTCGGTGGCGATGATTTCGAGCACGTGTTCACGCGTCAGCGGTTCAAAATACAGCCGGTCGGACGTGTCATAATCAGTCGAAACCGTTTCCGGGTTGCAATTGACCATCACCGCTTCGTAGCCGGCCTCGCGGAGCGCAAAAGCGGCATGGCAGCAGCAATAGTCAAACTCGATCCCTTGCCCGATCCGGTTCGGCCCGCCGCCCAAAATCACAACCTTTTTGCGGTCTGAAACTTCGGCCTCGGATCGCAGAGCCCCGTCAAAAGGTGTTTCATAGGTTGAGTACATATAGGCTGTGGGCGAGGCAAACTCTGCCGCGCATGTGTCGATCCGCTTGTAGACTGGCCGCACGTCGAGTGCGCGCCGGTGCGCAACAATTGCCGCCTCTGACTGGCCGGTCAGGGTTGCAAGGCGCTGATCAGAAAAGCCGGCCGCCTTTAACGCGCGCATATTGGACGCATCGTCCGGCAGGCCATGCGCCCGGACCCGATCTTCCAGCGTGATGATGTCAGCGATCTGCGCCAGAAACCACGGGTCGATCTTGCAGCCGGCATGGATCTGCTCTTGCGTAAAGCCGAGCCGCATCGCTTGAGCGACCATCCGCAACCGGTCCGGCGTCGGGGTGCCGATGGCCGCCTTGATGGCATTGGCATCGTCGCCTTCGCCAAGCCCGGGAATTTCGATTTCATCAAGCCCGGTCAGCCCGGTCTCAAGACCACGCAGCGCCTTTTGCAACGACTCGGCAAAGGTGCGGCCGATCGCCATCACTTCACCGACCGATTTCATGGCCGTTGTCAGATTAGGCTCTGCGCCGGGAAACTTCTCGAACGCAAAACGCGGGATCTTCGTCACCACATAATCGATACTCGGTTCAAACGAGGCCGGCGTGGCGCCGCCCGTAATGTCATTGTCGAGTTCGTCCAGCGTGTAGCCAACCGCCAGTTTTGCCGCCACTTTCGCGATCGGAAAGCCGGTCGCCTTGGAAGCGAGCGCCGACGACCGCGAGACGCGCGGGTTCATTTCGATCACCACTAGCCGCCCATCGGCCGGATTGACTGCGAATTGCACATTCGATCCGCCGGTTTCCACACCGATCTCGCGCAGCACGGCGATCGAAGCGTTGCGCATGATCTGGTACTCTTTGTCGGTCAGCGTCAAGGCAGGGGCGACCGTGATCGAGTCGCCCGTATGCACGCCCATCGGATCAACATTTTCAATCGAACAGATGATGATGCAATTATCGGCTTTGTCGCGCACGACCTCCATCTCATATTCTTTCCAACCGACCACGCTCTCATCAATGAGCACTTCGGTGGTTGGTGAGGCATCCAAGCCGCGCTCGACAATGGTCATGAACTCTGACGCATTGTAAGCAATCCCACCACCGGTGCCGCCCAGCGTGAACGAAGGCCGGATAACCGCTGGCACGCCGATCTCGTCGAGCGCAATGGCTGCTTGGGCCATGGCGTGGCGCATATAGCGCTGCTTGCGGTCGGACGTGCCGTCGCGCCATTCTTGCTCAAGTGCATCCAGCGCCTTGTCGAGCGCCGCACCGGTCTCGGTTTCCATCAACCGCTGGCGCCTCGCCTCATGCGCCTTGCGGTCGGCTTCTTTGATCTCCGATGCATTGACCAGCATCGACCGTGGGCTTTCCAGCCCGATCCGGTCCATCGCTTCGCGGAACAATTTGCGGTCTTCCGCTTTGTCGATCGCATGCGGTGTCGCGCCAATCATCTCGACATCAAACTTGTCCAGAACACCCATCGCCTTCAGTGAAAGGGCGGTGTTCAGCGCGGTCTGCCCACCCATGGTCGGCAAGACAACGAGCTTCTCATCGGGTCGCTCGGTGCGTTCCTTTTCGATGATTTTCGCAACGATCTCGGGTGTGATTGGCTCGATATAGGTCGCATCCGCCAATTCCGGATCTGTCATGATCGTGGCCGGATTGGAATTGACCAGGACGATCCGGTAGCCTTCCTCTTTGAGTGCCTTACAGGCTTGCGTTCCCGAATAGTCAAACTCGCATGCCTGACCGATGATGATCGGCCCGGCGCCGATGATAAGGACGGTGTCGATGTCGGTACGTTTCGGCATGGCGGCTTCTATCGTGTTTGCACGAAAAGGCCGGAAGGAACGGTCCTGCCGGCTGATCACGCATATTTGTCAGGCTAAGCGTTGGCTATAGCGAAGCCACACCAGAATGTAACCCCGCATCCTGTGGAAAAACGGATCGATCGTCAGCGCCGCCAATGCACCTTGAACAGGCTTTCACTTTCCGCCACAAAGTCGCTGCGGATGTAAGCGGGAGGGCAGAGATGCGGCTTGAAGGCAGGAGACGCTCAACCAACGTGCAGGATTTGCGCGGGTCCGCATCGCGGTCACGCACCGGCTACCGCATGCCTTCCGGTCAACGCAGGGTACGCATCCCAACGCGGCGCCGCTCGCCCGTACGGTCCTCCGGCGGTGGCCTGGGCGGCATCATCATGCTCGTTGTCCTGTTTTTTGCCCTTCGCGCCTGTGGCATCGATCCCATGCAGATACTGGCGGGTGGCGGCGTGCCGGGCGGGTCAGCTTTTGACCAAATCGTTCCGCAGACACAGACCACGCAAGCGCCATCGCCCGGTGTCACGCGCAATGATCCACAGACCGTTTTCATCTCGCGCGTGCTGGCCGAAACCGAAGATGTCTGGAACGGGATCTTCCAAGCCGAAGGGCGCACCTATCCCGAACCAACGCTCGTCCTGTTTGAGCGTCAGGTGGCATCAGCATGCGGGCGGGCAAGTTCATCGTCCGGTCCGTTTTACTGCCCGGCGGACCGGAAGATTTACATCGATCTGGCTTTCTTCGATCAGCTCGCCAATCGGTTCAACGCGTCTGGCGATTTCGCGCAAGCCTATGTCGTCGCCCATGAGGTAGGGCACCACATCCAAAACATCATCGGCGTCCTGCCGCGTTTCAACCAGATGCGCCGCCGCATGAGCCAGGCCGAACAGAACGCCATGTCAGTGCGGGTTGAATTGCAGGCCGACTGCTTTGCCGGTATTTGGGGTCATTACACCGAACAGCGCGGTCTTTTAGAGCGCGGCGACCTGCAGGAAGCGCTGAACGCCGCCGCGCAGATCGGCGATGACGCCATCCAGTTGCGAACCCGCGGTTTCATTGTGCCGGAAAGCTTTTCGCACGGCACGTCCGAGCAGCGACGGACCTGGTTCCTGCGCGGCTTTGAAAGTGGCCGTTTTTCCGAATGCGACACGTTTAACGGCCCGGTTTGAGCACCGACAAGGCAAAGCCGGCCGAAGCGGATTTATACCCCGCCATCAAGCAGATGCTGGAAGGGCAGGGCTATACCGTCAAAGCCGAGATTGGCGCGGCCGACATTATGGCGTGCCGCGGCGATGAACCGCCAATCATCGTTGAAATGAAGACCGGCTTTTCGCTGACGCTTTTTCATCAAGCCATCGATCGGTTGGCAGCCGTCGATCATGTCTATGTGGCGGTGCCGCGCCAGACGGGCGCACGTTTCTGGAAGGCGCTCAAGGCAAACATCAAACTGTGCCGCCGCCTCGGATTAGGCTTGATAACCGTGCGTTTGAAGGATGATTTCGTCGAAATTCACTGCGATCCGGTTCCCTATGCACCGCGCAAGAACAGGCGCAAGGCGGCGGCGCTGCTACGTGAGTTTCAAAAGCGCGAAGGCGACCCCAATGTCGGTGGCATGACGCGAACCACCATCGTGACCGCCTATCGGCAAGATGCGCAAAAGATTGTCGAATATCTGCGGGAAAACGGCCCCACAAAGGCGGCAATTGTTGCCCGGCAAACCGGGATTGAACGCGCCCGCACAATCATGGCTGACAATCATTATGGATGGTTTGAGAAGGTTGATCGCGGCGTGTACGGCGTATGCGCACAAGCTACGCCGCCGCAATCAAATCAAAAAACCGCTTGAACAGGTAGTGCGAATCCTGCGGGCCTGGCGAAGCTTCCGGGTGGTGTTGCACGGAGAAAATCGATTTACCGTCAACGGCAATGCCGCAGTTGGAGCCGTCAAACAGCGAGACATGCGTCTCCGTCACGCCAGCCGGCAAAGTGCTCGTATCAACGGCAAACCCATGGTTCATGGAAACAATTTCCACCTTGCCAGTTGTATGATCCTTGACCGGATGGTTCGCGCCATGATGGCCCTGGTGCATTTTGATCGTTTGCGCGCCAAGTGCCAGCGCCAGCATCTGGTGACCAAGACAAATGCCGAAAATCGGAATGCCGGTCTCGATCAGGGCCTGGATCGTTTGAACAGCATAGGTGCCGGTGGCAGCCGGATCACCGGGGCCATTCGATAAGAAAATACCATCCGGCTTTTGCGCCAGAACATCGTCAGCGCTCGCCGTTGCCGGCATCACGGTCACCCGCGCGCCCAAGCCCGACATCAGCCGCAAAATGTTCCGCTTCACGCCAAAATCGAGCGCCACAATATGGATTTGCCCGGCATCATTGTCGCTATAGCCTTCATTCCAAACCCAGGGCTTTTGCGTCCAGGCCGCCGATTGACCGGAGGTGACGTCCTTGGCCAGATCAAGCCCTTCCAGACCGGACCAGGCCTGGGCGCGTTTGATCAGCGCACCTGTGTCAAATTTGCCCGCCGGGTCATGCGCGATGACGGCATTGGCCAACCCATTGTCCCGAATGTGTGCGGTGAGCGCACGCGTGTCGATGCCGGACAGTGCAATGATGCCGCGTTTTTCAAGCCAGTCTGAAAAATGCTGCGCATGGCGATAATTGGACGGGTCAGTGACCGGCGCTTTGAAGATAGCCCCAACGGCGCCGGCGCGATTGGCTGGCGTCAGGTCCTCAAGATCTTCGCCATTGGTGCCAACATTGCCGATATGCGGGAATGTAAAGGTCACGATCTGGCCGGCATAGGAGGGATCGGTCAGGATTTCCTGATAGCCAGTCAATGCCGTGTTGAAGCAGACCTCGGCTTCGATCGCTCCGGTTGCGCCGATCCCTTGCCCATAAAGGACGGTGCCGTCAGCCAACACCAGCACAGCGGTCGGCGTTACCGGCGTCCAGGGTTCAGGTTTCCGTGTGGGCGCATCATTGTCGATGGTCATGGTCTGCCTGTGTGCGTTGCGTCATCTGACTGTTGTATTTTCGGGTGGAAACACCATATGAGAGCCAGAATCAAGCGGTGTGCAGGCCAGGCGCGTGTCAAATCACAGATGGTAACCCGCCCCGCTATAAACAACCGCAATAATGATGACTAAATTTCATGCACAATCATGCGATGCAGCCGGTTGCCACGGGCCGCAAGGGCAACTATTTTCTCGCAACGCACAAGGAAGGACACAATGCGTGACGCTATCCAGACCGCGTTGAAATCTGCTCAGAAATCCGAGGACAAATGTCGTGTTTCTACGTTGCGCCTGATTTGCGCGGCGATCAAAGACCGCGACATCGCCAACCGCACGGCGGGCAAAGATCCTGTATCGGAAAGCGAGATCAACGAAATCCTCGCCAAGATGATCAAGCAGCGCAAAGAAGCTGCGATCACCTATGAAGAGGCCAACCGCCTGGAATTGGCGGAGCAGGAACGCAAAGAAGCGACGATTATCGCCGAGTTCCTGCCCGAGCAGCTTTGCGAGGACGATATCAAGAAAGCCGTCGCAAAAGTGGTCGAAGAGACCGGTGCCGAAGGCTTGCGCGATATGGGCAAATGCATGGGTGCGCTGAAAGAAAATTACAGCGGCCAGATGGATTTCACCAAAGCCTCCGGCATCGTGCGCGACCTATTGCGCTAGCGCTCATCCAAAAAACACCCGCCAGGCGATCGGCAAAAGAATCGACGTCGCGATGGCATTAAGCCCCATCGCGATGCCGGCAAACGCCCCGGCAACCTCGTTGACCTGAAGTGCACGGGCCGTACCGATCCCGTGCGACGCCGTTCCCATCGCAAAACCACGCGCTTCCCACCGTTTGATTCGGGCCAAATCCATCGCGATCGGCCCGAGAGCCGCGCCAATGATCCCGGTTAGAATAACAAGGACGGCCGTCAGCGACGGCAGGCCACCAAACTGTTCGGTAATGCCCATGGCAATCGGGGCGGTAACGGATTTTGGCGCCATCGCCAACACCACATCATTGGCCGCGCCCAAAAACCACGCCAGGAACACGGCACTCGCCGACGCGAAGGCCGAGCCGGCCAAAATGCTAACAAGCAGCGTCGGCGCATGCCGGCGAACCTTGGCGAATTGTCGGTAAAGCGGGATCGCCAGTGCGACGGTTGCGGGCCCGAGCAGGAAATGAACGAACTGCGCGCCTTCAAAGAAGGTGTCATAGTCGGTGCCAGTCACAAAAAGCATCGCGACCAGCTGCAAGACGGCAATGGCCACCGGGTTGAGCAGCGGCGTGCGATTACCCGCGCGGTGGATCGCATCGCCGATTTGATAGGCAATCAGCACAAGCGTTAGGTGCAGCAGCGGTGATGTGGACAGATAGACCCACACATCGCGCACGCTGCCTGTTTCAATCGTCTCAATCATCGGTGGCTCCGCGCCGGTCGCCCCAATTCATCAGCGATTGCGCAATCAAACCCGTCACGACGACAGCGGCCACCGTCGAGAGAATCAGCGTCAGCGCGATGGGCAAAAGATCCGCCTCAAGCAGAGCCAGATGAACGATGATGCCGGTGCCTGCCGGCACGAAAAGCAGCGACAAATTCTTCAAAAGCGTGTCGGCCACTGCGCCCAGATCGTCCGGCACCGATCCTTTCACGATCAGGCCGATCAGCAACAGCACCATCCCGGCAACCGGGCCGGGCATTGGCAGCCCGAAAAAAGCGACAATTGCTTCCCCTGCGAGCTGGCAGGTAAAAATGATGGTAATCCACAGGAGCATTTTCT
>JBCCRB010000138.1:0-6974 GCA_039208465.1 Pseudomonadota bacterium | reverse complement strand
GGGACCGCCCCGCATCCAAGCCAACCCTCTTTCCCGCGCTCGATGCGGGTCGATGGTAATGGCTTCTCAAATGGTCTCAAAACGCTAGTCTCACCCGATGTTCAGACAGCTTCTTCCCATTTCCGCGCTGCTCCTCGGTTCCGGGCTCTTGCTGTTTGCAGGCGGCATGCACGGGCTTATCCTGCCGGTGCGCGGCACGATCGAGGGCTTTTCGCCAAGTGCGCTGGGGCTTTTGGGCACCGGGTGGGCCATCGGTTATGTCTCCGGCTGTTTTGTCGTGCCGCGCCTGGTCGGCTCGGTCGGCCATATCCGCACCTTTGGCGTGATGTGCGCCCTGGCCGCCGTCTCCGTGCTGATCCAGGCTGTCATCGTTCAAACCTGGGCCTGGATCCCGGTGCGCGCCATCTCCGGCTTCTGCTTTGCCGGCGCCGCGATGATCGTTGAATCCTGGCTCAATGATCGCGCCCAGCCGAACACGCGCGGCACGATTTTCGGCGTCTACACAATGGTCAATCTGGGGGCGGTGACCGCCGGTCAAATGGCAATTTCGCTCGGCGATGCCGCCGGCTTTCTGTTCTTTGCCATCGCGGCGATGGTCTATTGCCTCGCCCTGATCCCGACAGCCCTTTCAACATCGGCCTCGCCCGCACCCCTGACCTCAGTGCGCCTCGATGTCAAAGCCCTGTGGATCAATTCGCCAGTCGCCGTCGCCGCCGTGTTTCTGGTCGGCGTTTCCAACGCCGCCTTCGGCACATTGGCCGCCGTCTACGCCGACCGCGTTGGCCTGGCGCTGACCGCGATCGCCCTTTTTGCCAGTATTCCGGTTCTGGCCGGCGCGCTCGCCCAAGTCCCGATCGGCTTTGCCAGTGACCGGATGGACCGCCGCAAGGTGCTGCTTGCAACAGCAATAGTCGCGCTGCTGGCGGACCTTGCCTTCATCATCTGGATGCCGGAGAGCCGTTTCGGCAATTTGATCCTTGTCGGCCTGTTCGGAGCCGCCATTTTTGCCATGTACCCGATCATCGTTGCCCACGCCAATGACCATGCACCCCCCGGCACATCCATTCAGGTTTCCGGCGGCCTGTTGATGGTGTTCGGCATTGGCTCGATCGTCGGCCCCCTCGTTGCTGGCCTGGCAATGTCCGGGTTCGGGCCGCAAGGCCTTTTCCTGACAACTGTTGCCGCCCATGTCGCGATCATCGCCTTCACGTTGTGGCGCATGCGCGCCCGCGCCGCCGTGCCGGAAAGCGAGAAAACCGCGTTCAAGATCAGCGTGCCGGCCCGCGCCGCAACGCCGGAAACCGCAGCCCTTGCCCGCGGGAGCGACAACAATGAAACGCCCGGCGAAGAGGAACCCGCCGGTGCGTCCTAACAAAGCAATGCCAACCCTGCCCGGTTGCCCGTCGTGACCGTAATCCTCCTGATCATGGTCTGGCTGGCCGGACTTATCGTCGGCGGCACTTGGCTTTAACGGCGCCCTATCCCACCCGCATCCCTTCATAGGTGACCAGGTTCCGCGCTTCATCGGAGTGCGGCGCCAGCGCCATCGGGCAGACCGCATTGGGGATCACTTCCACATCGTAGATTTCAGTCACAGCACCATCGATGCGGAACCAGTCCACACATGATCCCTTGCTGAGATCGATGATCTGAACACCGCACCACGGCTCAGAATCAGCGCTTTTCAGACGCTCATCGAGCGCCAGGCCCTCAAAACGTTTGTAGCGCGGCTTCGATAGACCAACGAAGGCAAGACCATTGATAAAACTCAACCCCCGCAGGAAACCTGGACAGAAGACCCGCGGCTCAAACTTGCCTTTGCCCTTCTTGTCGAACGCAACCACACCCAGTTCGCCGGTGCCCGAATTCAGCAACCACAATTCACCCTGATACATGCGCGGCGAATGGGGCATCGACAGGCCTTCGCACACGATCTCATTCTTCTCGATGTCGATCACCACGCCACCATCGGCGCGTCGGTCCCGCCAGCCATCAATCGTGTCTGATTTCGACACAGCGGTGGCGTAGCGCGGCTTGCCGTTTTCCATCGCCAATCCGTTCAGATGACACCGGTCTTCATCAACAATCTCGGAGATGAAATAGGGCTGCCAAATCACCTCAAACGAATGCTTATCAGACGGCACGCATAGGCAGTTGAAGCGCGTGTTCACAAACACCGGGCGCCCCTTATCATCCATGCCCACATCATGGGCGTCCAGTGATCCGGTCACATGCGTAATGCGCGGGGCAAAACACGTATCAAACTGGTTGTTCGCGAATTGACCTTCGGCAAGAACATTTTCAAACCGCATGATCTGAAAGCCGGCTGTCATCACCATGCCGCTACCGGGTTCACCGGTTTCGTTGACAGAAAGACCCATTGGCCTTGGCATCAGCGATTGGTGGACATTGATCCCTTTGCCCGGATTTCTGCCAATCAGATAAAGAATGTTCGACTGATAGGAGGTCAGCGCAAACGACGCCTTCAATCCCGCCAGCCGGCCAGCCAATCCATTCGATATCGAATACTCAACCTTGGGCCGTTCCGGCGCTTTCGCCGGCTCCTTGTCACTAATTGTTTCGCTCTCTTTGGCTTCCATAACATCAGTCATTTGCCCCTGCCCCTTCATTGTCTTCACATTACATTTCGAAAAAGTACGGCCGATTTGATCTTGCAAACCACCGCCCCAGCGTTCCACCTATTGCGTTAAAACATACTGCCTCCTCAGCCGGCAAAGCTTCGCGCCGCATCAAGCACCTGGTGGCACTGGTGCTGTTTTGGCAAACGAAATGGCGCCACCTAACTTTCTTCACGCAATTCAGCGAGCCGCTGCCAGGCGGCCTGAAACCCGTTTGTCGGCATCAATATGTTCAACGCGCCACCATCATCGAGTTGCTGCATCGTCACCTGGAACTGCTCAGAATTAGCAATCGTCGCCAAGGCGTCGTTGTCGACGGGCGTGCGGGCGATACAGCCGGCAGCGATGCATGTGCGAAACGCCGCAGACAAGAACGGTTCACCCTCATCAACCGAGATCTGCAAGCCATCGGCTAATGAGATCCCGAAGGGCGTCAATATCCGCGCATTGGCGCCCGTCCCATCCGGCGCGCGCATGATAGTGACGCGCAGGATCAATTGCTGGCTGTCCTGCTGCCGGGCCTCAAACGCCATATCGCACTGCATATTTTCGGTCGCCTGCTGGCACCTGACGGCCCAACCGCCATAGGTCTCGCGAATGCTGCTCGGCCCGGCCTGCCCCATAGATTGCGGCACCGCAGCACCCACACTCAGCCCGACGGCCAGACATATTCCTATTCCACGATTTCCGATGAAACGCATTTTCATAGCGTTGCTCCAACTCCTTACTTCGCCAAACTCATCGCTGCGTCGTCTTTCGACAAACGCGAGCCAGCTGTTGCCCCTAAGGAAAATCGCGCTGCCGGAGGTCAGCGCGGATCGCCCTGTTAAAAGTGGCGCAACCATACCCATCACACCAAAGGGCGCAAGTAATAAAGACCGGTTTTAAATAGAACAAATCTTAAAAACACAAAAAGTTATGGGGCGTCCGGTATAATCTGCATTTACGTAAATATAATCTACGTAAATTGGCGCCAATACGCCCTCAGCAACACAAGATGAGAAAATCAAACGATGACCCAACTGAAGGATGCTGCCCCATAGGGCAACGGCGAGAGCCGGCCTTACGCTTGCTTCATTCAACTCACATCAGGCCTTCAGCGAAGCTTACGTTATGACATCGGGCGCCGTGCGCCCGGTCAATTCCGTCAGCGCGCTGATTGACAGGGCCGCCGAAATCACATTGGCCAGGGCCGCTTGCGGGTCCTGGTCAAGCCTGCCCTCGTCGAGTTCCAACTGCTCCAGATAGATCCGCAGCGTCGCCCCTTCAGTGCCCGTGCCCGACAGGCGAAACACGGCACGGCCGCCACCGTCAAAACCGATCCTGATCCCTTGGCCGGTGGAAACCGACTTGTCGACCGGGTCATGATAGGAAAACTCATCCGCCTCAGCGACCGTTAGGCTACCGAAAACCTGGCCGGGCAAACTGTTGAGCCGGTCCCGCAGCCTGTCCATGACGGCATTGGCAGCCTGCGTATCAACGGCTTCATAATCATGGCGCGAATAATAATTGCGCCCATAGCGCGCCCAGTGATCGGCGAGCAGATCGCGCGCCGATTTGCCGGTTTTGGCCAGGATGTTGAGCCAGAGCAACACCGCCCACAGCCCGTCCTTTTCGCGCACATGGTTCGATCCGGTCCCGGCGCTCTCCTCGCCGCAAATCGTCACCTTGCCCGCATCGAGCAGATTGCCGAAAAACTTCCAGCCCGTTGGCGTTTCAAACGAGGCAAATCCCTTTTGCGCCGCCACCCGGTCAGCAGCGCCCGATGTCGGCATGGAACGCGCAACCCCGGCAAGGCCATCGGCATAGCCAGGCGCCAGATGCGCCAGATCGGTGAGCAGGGCCAGACTGTCGGACGGGCTGACATAGCAATGCGCGCCAACAATCATGTTGCGGTCGCCATCCCCATCGGAAGCCGCGCCAAAGTCTGGCGCGTCATCGCCATACATGACCGCCATCAATTCCTTTGCCCAAACCGGGTTGGGATCAGGATGCCCGCCGCCAAAATCAGGCTTGGGCTCGCCATTGATCACCGTGCCTTCAGGGGCAGCCAAGCGCCCTTCCAGGATCGCGGTAGCATAGGGGCCGGTCACCGCATGCATGGCGTCAAACCGCATGGTGAACCCGCTGGCAAAAAGCCCGGCAATGGCATCAAAATCAAACAGCGTTTCCATCAAAGCGGCATAGTCAGCCACCGGATCAACGATCTCCACGGCCATGGCGCCAACGGCCGATGCGCCGATTTGCGCAAGGTCGACAGGATCGGCCTCGACCATGTGATATTGTGAGATCGCAACCGTCCGCTCAAAGATGCGGTCCGTTACGCTTTCGCTCGCCGGGCCACCATTGGGACCATTATATTTCAGGCCGAAATCCTCATTAAGCCCGCCAGGATTGTGACTGGCTGACAGGATCAGCCCGCCATCGGCACCGCGCTTGCGGATCAGATGCGAGGCAGCCGGCGTTGAAAGCAGGCCATGCTGGCCGACAATACACTTGGCGGCACCGTTCGCCGCCGCCATTTTCAGGATCGTCTGGATCGCATCATCATTGAAGAACCGCCCGTCGCCGCCGACAATCAGCGTCTTGCCCGCGACACCGTCGATCCCGTCAAAAATCGACTGGACATAATTTTCCAAAAACCCCGGCGCCATGAAGACCCGTGTCTTTTTGCGCAGGCCGGAGGTGCCCGGCTTTTGGCCGGCGATCGGTTTCGTTTGGACCGTGATCTTCTTCATGCGCTTGTCTTTCTGGCAACGCGTCCATGATGGGCGCCAAGGTCACCATTTTGGGCTTCCAGCGTGAACGCGGCAACAGCCTGTGCGTTCAGATAGACATGGCCCGCTTTGCGGGACTTGCGAACCGGCCCGCCTGTATCGAAGGCACGGCGCCACACTTGTCCCGGTGCGGTATCCGGCAATTTCGCCGCCAGCGCGCCGCCAGCATTGAACAAGACATAGAGCGCGCCAAGGCGCGGCTCATAGGGCGGCGTCCCCCGCGCCATACGCATTTCAGCGCCCAAAAACTTCAAATCAGATGCCGACCAGTCTGCATCGGTCATGATGTCGCCATTGGCCTGACGCCAGAACAGGTCACACACGCCATCGACAAACCGCTTTTGCGAATGCAGGAACCGCCGTTGCCCAAGGATCGGGTGGGCTTTGCGGAAGGCGATAATCTGGCGGCAGAACGCAAGGAAGTCTGGATCGGCATCATCCCAATTGACCCAGCCAACTTCATTGTCCTGGCAATAGGCATTGTTGTTGCCCGATTGCGAATTGCCAAGCTCATCACCGGCCAGGATCATCGGCACCCCTTGGCTGAGCATCAACGTTGCCAGCATGTTGCGCCGGCGCTGGGCTCGCTTGGCCATGATCGCCGGATCAATACTGCGACCCTCATGCCCGCAATTGTCCGAGAAATTGTGGTCGTGCCCGTCGAGATTGTTCTCGCCATTGGCCTGATTGTGCTTGTGCGCGTAGCTGACCGTGTCCATCAGCGTGAACCCGTCATGCGCGGTCACAAAATTGATCGAGGATGTGGCCTGCCGGCCATCATGGTCAAACAACGGCGCGGACCCGGCAACATGTTCGGCCAGCTTACGCGTCATGTCCTCATCGCCGCGCCAGAAACGCCTGATGTGATCGCGATATTTATCGTTCCACTCGCGAAACGGCGCTGGAAACGCGCCAAGCTGATACCCGCCTGGACCGACATCCCACGGTTCGGCAATCAGTTTGGCCTGGTTGAGCACCGGATCCTGCCGCACGGCGCGCAGAAACGGCCCGTCCCGGTCAAACCCGCCGGACGTGCGCGCCAGCGTCGAGGCCAGATCGAAGCGGAAGCCGTCGACATGCATGATCTCGACCCAATAGCGCAGCGAATCCATGACCATGCGCAAAACGAACGGATGGTCCAAATCAAGCGTGTTGCCGGTGCCGGTATCATTGATGAAGCGGCGCCGGTCGGGCGCAAGTCGGTAATAGCTCGCATTATCAAAACCGCGGAAGCTCAGCGTCGGGCCGAGTTCGTCCCCTTCGGCGGTGTGATTATAAACAACGTCAAGCAGCACCTCGATGCCGGCAGCATGGAAGCGCGCCACCATCTGCTGAAATTCGGCAATATCATTGTTCGACAGATAGCGCGGATCGGGCGCAAAAAAGCCGTAGCTCATATAGCCCCAATAATTGCTCAAGCCCTTGTCAACGAGAAACCTGTCATCGACAAAAGCGTGCACCGGCAACAATTCAACGGCCGTAATGCCCAGATCCGTAAGATGCTCCAGCATCTGATCGGACGCCAATCCGAGGAACCGGCCCGAATGGGGAATATCGG
>JBCCRB010000137.1:0-7015 GCA_039208465.1 Pseudomonadota bacterium | reverse complement strand
GATCCATCATTGAAATTAGCAACCACTTCGTCCGCATCGGCGATCACATGATTGTTGGTGATGATGATCCCTTCCTCGGCATCAACGACAAAGCCTGAACCGAGGGAATTGACTTCACGACCCCGATTATTCGGGCTGCCACCGGGCGGCGACTCAAAAAAGTCGTCAAAGAACTCCTGAAACGGCGAACCGTCTGGCACCTCCGGTGTTGGCACATTGCGCTCACCGCCGGAAAGCGATTGCGAGGTGGAAATGTTCACCACAGAATCGATCAGCCGGTCCGACAGATCGGCCAGCGACCGCGGTCCGTCCTGCGCAATGGCGATCGGTGTGCCGGTAAACGACAAAGCAACAACTGAGGCCGGCACACTGACCGAAAGCGCCAACAAGCCACGCGCGACAACCCGACCGACTTTTTTCATGTGCATGCAGGATACTCCCGGTAGTTACGCGCTCAATTCCTGTTCGATGGACAAACAACTAAGTCGCTGCGTCCGTAACGACAATGCCAAGTTTCGCCCTACCGGTAAAAATCACACGGACGTGAGCAGATCACCGGTTCACCACCCCCTGACAAACCAGACAAGGCCGACACCCAACGCCGCACTGGCAAGGCCGCCAATGCGCAGAACGTCATCGGGTGCGTTTAGGAGAAAATGGCCAATCTGGCGCGCAAAATGCGGGAAGGCACCGTAAACGATGCCTTCAAACACAAGCATGATCCCCAGTGCCGTGACAAAATCACCCACGCGGCACTGCCCCCCGCACTATTGCGAGGGCGTCGGCGCGGGACGAGGCGCCGCGTTGGGGTTCTGGAAGTAGCGGAAAAACTCGCTGTCGGGTGAAAGGACAAGCGTGGTTGATCCATCTTCCAAGGCCCGCTGATAGGCGGTCATGGACCGGTAGAACTCGAAAAACTCCGGATCACGCGAGAACGCTTCCGCAAAAATGCGGTTACGCTCAGCATCACCTTCACCACGGGCGATCTCGGCCTCGCGGTTTGCCTCGGAAAGAATTTCGACAACCTGACGGTCGGCAACAGCGCGAATACGCTGCGCATTTTCCCGACCACGGGCACGAAGCCTTTCAGCTTCAGCCAGACGCTCGGCGCTCATCCGGTCAAAGGTTTGCTGTGAAACTTGTTGCGTCAAATCGGTGCGCACAATCCGCACATCTTCGATCGTCAGGCCAAGCTGGTTGGCAGCAGGCCGTAGCAGGTCACGCACCTCAGACATCATCTCGGCCCGCTCTTCCGACAACGCAGCCTCAAAGCCACGCAGACCATAGACCTGGCGCAACGCTGCATCAAAACGCGTACGCAGACGCTGATTGGCCGATGTCAGATTACCTGAAACCTGCTCACGGAAGAGCCGCGCATCGGTAATTTTATAGGTCAGGAAGGCGTCCACCTCATAGAAGCGACCGCCGGAAACCTGCACCGGTGGCTGGTCGACGAGGTCGAGCCGCAACAGACGGTCTTCGATGATCTGTACGGTATCAGCGCCCACAAAAGACAGCGGCAGCTTGAAATAAAGGCCCGGATCGCTGCGCACGCTCTGGATTTCACCAAAGCGCAGAACAATGGCCTGTTCACGTTCGTTGACCACAAACACGGACGCGTAGATCAACAGCAGAACGGCGGCGATAAGCGCGCCAATGATCGGTATCCGATTAGCCATTATTGCGTACTCCCGGATTGTTGTGACGTGCGACGGTTCTGGACTTCGGGGAGTGGCAGGTAGGGCACGACGCCGCCTGATCCGCTACCATCCTCATCCAACAAAATTTTGTTGGACCGTCCGAGCACATCTTCCATGGTTTCCAAAAACAGGCGCTGACGCGTCACGTCGGGCGCAAGGCGATATTGGTCGTAGATCGAAATAAAACGAGCTGCCTCACCTTCTGCTTCCTGGACAACGCGGGTCGCATAAGCGGCAGCATCCTCGCGTACCTGCGCAGCTTCACCGCGCGCGCGGCCCAATTGCTGGTTGGAATATTGGTTTGCTTCCTCGCGGAAACGATCCTCGTCCTGCTCAGCCCGCTGAACTTCCTCGAACGCATCAGCCACTTGGGGCGGCGGGGCGGCATCTTCCAGACCAACGCGGTTGATCTGAATACCGGCACCATAAACATCCAGCGTACGCTGCATGGAGCCCTGCACTTCCTGTTCGATGATCGCACGATTGTCGCGGAACACGTCCTGCGCCGGACGACGACCGACGATCTCACGCATCGCGCTTTCCGCAACCTGGCGGACTGTGTCGTCCGGCCCGGCCACGTTGAACAGATATTGCGCCGGGTCCGTTACCGAATAGAGCACGGAGAACTGGACATCGACGATGTTCTGGTCGCCCGACAACATCAGGCCATCTGACCCGTTGCGGCCGCTACCGGCGCCAACCTGGATCTGTTTTTCCGCGATGTTGACTTTTTCGACAGTCTCAATCGGCCACAGAATAAAGTGCAGACCGGGTTCAGACAGTTCCGCTTTCGGATTACCGAAGCGCAATTCAACCGCCCGTTCATCGGTTTCAACCTGATAGGCGGCTTGCATCACATAAAGAATGACGGCGCCAACCGCCAATATGCCAAACAGCAGTCTACCGCCGCTGCCGCCACCGCCGGGCAGAGCCTGCTTCAGGCGATCCTGGCCCTGCCGGATCAGATCTTCGATGTCTGGTGGCTGGTTTCCACCGCCGCCACCGCTTGGTCTTTGTGGTCCGCCGCGCGGAGGTCGGCCCCACGGACCGTCATCACCACCGCCGCCCCATGGACCGCCGCCATTGCCGCCGCCACCTTGGCCGCCGCCATTCTGATTGCTCCAGGGCATTGAGTTCCTCTCAGAAAAAAAGATTATGCACCAAAAAATGCTGCTTGGATTTGGTTATAGGAATGCCGTGTGCCCGTTTCAACGTGAAGACGTCGAATTGTGCAATGCATTCACGGCATTAGCGACAACAAGACGCTTGGCGGATATCCGCCATCTTGCTGGCGATCGTTCTGACCGTTAGGTTTTGGCTCGCTGAGACCGGGAGGATACATGTCGAAGCGCCTTGCGATATTAATGTCAGCGTTCGCGCTGGCGGTGCTGGTCATCGGCATGACCTTTGCAATGCGCGCGGTTTCCGAGCGCGCATCGGCACAAATGCAGGATCGTCTCGCCTTGGCCCGCGCGACGGTTTTGAGCCATTTGCGTGCCTTTGAGCAATTGCCTTCCGTCCTGGCACTCGACAGCCGGGTGATCAAACTGCTTGATCCGCTGGCCACGCAAGAGGAAGCTCGTTCCGTCAGCGCCTATCTTGAGGCCGTGCGCGCCCGCACCTCATCCAGCGAAATCTTCCTGATGAACCAGGATGGCTTGACCCTGGCGGCCAGCAACCATGACAGCGATTTTTCCTTTGTCGGGCGCAATTATCAGTTCCGGCCCTACTTCATGGATGCCTTGCAAACCGGCAGTGGCGGCATGTTTGCGATCGGTGCAACGACGGGCGTGCCCGGCTACTTTATGGCGCAGCGGATCAGAACGACCGGCTACCGAGAAGGCGTTATCGTCGTGAAGGTCGATCTGCAGCGCATTGTCGAACGCTGGCAGTCGGCGCGGGAAGATTTTTTCATCACCGATGATGACAACATCATCTTTTTGGCAACGCGCACCGATGATTTGTACCGCCCGCTTCGCCCGCTGGAGCATGCTGCCTTGTTCCGCCTGCAGGCAAGCCGGTCCTATGAGCAGGTCTCGGCAAATTTGAAGTCACCGCTTGTCTCACAGCCCGCCGCCGGCAGGCTCGATGCCTTTGCCACCGATGATGGCAGGCTCGTTGGCGCCATGCCGCTCGGCATCCATGGATGGACAATCCACACAACGACCTTGCGCAGCGAATTGATCGCCAGCGCCATTGCCATGACCGCGATCGTTATATTTGCGGTCGCACTTCTGATCGCTGCTGCCGTGATCGCCCGCCAGAGGCGACGATATGTCCACCTGCAACAGGCCCAGAACCGCGATCTGGAGGCCAAAGTCACCCTGCGGACGCAGGAATTGCGCAGTGAGATCGACGAGCGCAAGCGGGCTGAAGAGAATTTACGACAAACGCAGACCCAATTGATCCAGGCCGCCAAACTGGCCGCGCTCGGCAAAATGTCGGCCACCATCGCCCACGAAGTCAGCCAGCCGCTGGCGGCGTTACAAACCACCTTGGCCAGCGCCACCCATTTGGTGAACAACAAGGACACAAAACCCCTGTCGGCCAAGTTAAACACAGCCGCCGACATGACTGGTCGGCTGAACCGCATGTTGAAACATCTAAAATCCTTCGCCCGCCAGTCCAAACCGCGCTCGCAGACGGTCAATTTACAGAACGCAGTGACCGCGGCCCTTGCTGTCGTTGACCCGAAAGCCAAAAGCAGCCAGGCAATCATCACGGCCGATATTGTTCCGGGGCTCTATGTCAGCGCTGACGAAATTCAGCTGCAACAGGCCATCGTCAATGTGGTGGCCAATGCAATTGACGCTGTTGCGGGCTCAAAGGACGGCGAACGCACAATCGCCATCAGGGCACGCCAGACTGGCAAGTTGGTGCTGATTACCGTCCGCGATAACGGGCCAGGCTTCGGCGAAATCCGACCGCAAGAGGCCTTTGAGCCTTTCTCAACCACAAAGATCACCGGTGAAGGGCTTGGCCTTGGCCTTGCGATTACCCGCGAGATCGTTGAACGGCACAATGGCCGGATCGAAATCGATGACCATCCAGATGGCGGCGCGGTCGTCACAATCGTCTTGGCCGCAGCGCAGATCGCTGTCGAGCAGCCACAAATCGAACCGGCCCAATGACCGCGCAAAAGGCCAGCATTCTTGTCGTTGACGATGAAATTGACGTTGCAAGCGCGACCGCCGAATGGCTCGGCCTGCACGGCTACGTCACCCACATCGCCGGGGCTGCCGCAGCCGCACTTGCCTTCATTCGCGAGCAGGCGGTCGATATCATCGTGTCCGACCTGCGCATGCCCGGCCATGACGGCACGTGGCTTTTAAACAATATCCAAGACGAGCCGGCCAAACCCGGTTTCATCATGTTGACCGGGCACGGTGATGTGCCGGCGGCTGTTGAGGCGATGCAATTGGGTGCCGAAGACTTTCTGGAAAAGCCCTATGATCCGGTTCATCTGCTTAATGTCGTGCGCCGGGTCGAAGAAAAAAATTGGATGCGCGCCGAATTGCAGCGCCTCCAACAACAATTGCTGGAGCAATCGCCGCTGCGCCGGTTTTTCCCCGCCGACAATGCGCAAAGCCGGGAAACTGCACAGCAATTGACCCGTTTGGCGCAGATGGATGCGCACATCTTACTGGTGGGCGAAGAAGGAACTGGTCGTGCCGAACTTGCTAAAGCGCTTCATGAAGCAAGCGAACGCCGGCAGGGCCCGCTCACCAATCTCTCTGGCAGCCTTTTGAGCGAACGGGAAGACGCGCTCATGGCGCTTTTCGGCGGCACCCGTTTTGCCGATCCGCGTGGTGCGGTGCGCGACGCTGCAGGTGGCGCTTTCATCCTCGGCGAACCTGAAAAACTGCACCCAGATGCGGCGCAACTATTATCCATGGCGTTCAGCGAAGGCCAGATAACCCCGCCCGGGTTTGACACACCCTTTCCAATCGATGCCCGCCTGATCATGTGGACCCTGCCGGCACACGAAAAGGCCGTGCGCGATGCCCTGCGCATCTCACCGGCACCGGCGCGCTTCGAGTTACCACCCATCCGCGACCGGCTCGATGATGTACCGGCCCTCTTTGCGTCGCTTGCCGCAAAACACGCCCCCGCCGAGATGGACATGCCGGCGATAACCCCCGACACCATCGCTAGGCTGCTGGAATATGATTGGCCCGGAAACATGCGCGAACTTGAACAGATCGCCATTGCACACATTTCCGGCCTGGATCTCGGCATTGGTGAGGATACCGACGATCGCCTCGATCTCGATTTGCGCGCCAAAGTGAACCGTTTTGAGTGCCAAATCATTCGCGCAACGCTCGCTTCGACCGGCGGGAACCAGTCCCAGGCCGCCCGGCTGCTGAAGATTCCACGGCGCACACTGGGAGAACGGATGAAAAGGCTGGGTTTAAGCTAAGCCAATCGGCGGTTTCCCGCCGTGTTTTTGCAGCGCACAACACATTGCTGCTGCCGATGCGCGCAAATGCCCCTAAGGAACGCCACGGGGCGTGACAAAATGGCTCGCAAACCTATTTACACGATGATGACGCGTTTCGTCGCACTTACTGGGAGGTATTTATGAAATCAGTCAATCGCAGAACAATCCTGTCCGGCATTCTTGCTGCCGGTGTGGCCGTCAGCGCCATGGGCACCGCAATGGCGCAGGAGGCCCGCAACTACATTCTGGCAACTGCCTCGACCGGCGGCACCTATTATCCGGTGGGCGTTGCCATTTCCACGCTGACTAAGGTGAGGTTGGAGCCACGCCAGAAAATCGGCATGAGCGCGATTTCTTCGGCCGGTTCAGGCGAGAACGTCAAACTGATCCGTGACGGCGAAGCGCAATTTGCCATTCTGCAGGGCCTGTTCGGCTATTATGCAGCAACCGGCACCGGCCCCGTTGAAGCCGATGGTCCGCAGGAGCACCTGCGTTCAGTATCCATGCTGTGGCAGAACGTGGAACACTTCGTCATTGCCGCTGACCGTGCCGAAACTGGCACTGTGTCCGATCTTGTTGGCTTGAAGGGCGAAGCGATGGCCATGGGCCGCCAGAACTCCGGTACAATCGGTTCCAACCGCACGATCCTGTCTGGTTTCGGTGTCAATCTTGATGAAGACTATGAACTGGTCTTCGGCGGCTATGGCCCATCGGCTGAAGCGGTGCAAAACGGCCAGGCAGTTGGCATGGGCACCCCCGCAGGCGTGCCCGTCTCTGCCGTCACGCAATTGTTCTCTTCAGCCGGCGACCGTGTCGCCCTGCTCGGCTTTACGCCTGAACAGCTGGCAACCGCTGATGGCGGGCGCGGCCTCTG